>JBBQYT010000040.1:0-9142 GCA_038208385.1 Longimicrobiales bacterium
GAATGAATGGGCGGCCCGCCACCCGGTGGCAGCCAGCGATCCCACAGGCCTGCCATCGCGAACGGGCGGCCGGAGCGCAGCCGGATTCGCATTGGTGTTTTCTGTTTGCCGTCGCGCTTCCATTCGTAAAAGCCGTCCGCGATCACGAGGCACGGCCGGCTGGCGATCAGGTCGCGGAACGCAGGCTTCTCCGGCAGCGTTTCGGCGCGCGCATTGATCATCTTGTTGCCAATCTTCGGGTCGCTCGCCCAGCTCGGAATCAGGCCCCAGCGCAGCATTCCACTCTTGAGCCCGTCACGCGCACCCACGATGGCGAGGACTTCCTGCGTGGGGGCGATGTTGTAGCGCGGGCGCGTATCCGAGAACGGCGGCTCGACCAGCCCGAACTCGTCCATGATTTCCTGCGGCGTTGCAGACAGAGTGTAGCGGCCACACATTCGATTCGGGCTCCCGAGCCAGTGATTAGCGATTAGCGATTAGCGATTAGTAACTACTGACCGTGAACGGTCCACGGTCCACGCCTGCAACCTCCTTTTACACCTGAGGCGTATGAAGCGGATCCTTTCGCTCGTCGCGCTGTGTGGCTCGATCTGCGCCACTTCCAATGTCCACGGCCAGAATGTTTCGCCTTCGGCGACGCCTCCCGCGGCCGTCCTACTCCGACCCGCACGCGTGTTCGATGCGATTTCGGCGCAGCCGCACGAAGGGTGGGTCGTGCTCGTCGTCGGGGACAGGATCGTCGCGGCGGGAGCACCTGCGAGCGTCAACGCTCCCGCCGGCGCGCGGACGATCGACCTCCCGGGCATGACACTGCTGCCCGGACTCATCGAAGGCCACTCGCATCTGCTCCTTCATCCATACAACGAAACGTCCTGGAATGACCAGGTGCTGCACGAGTCGCTGACGGTGCGCGTTGCGCGCGCGACGGTTGCCGCGCGCAACACGCTCATGGCGGGTTTCACGACCATTCGAGACCTGGGAACCGAAGGCGCCGGCTACGCCGACGTCGGACTCAAGCAGGCGATCCAGCAGAACATCATTCCGGGTCCGCGCATGCTTGTCGTTACGCGCGCGATCGTTGCGAAGGGTGCGTACGGGCCGAAGGGATTCGACCCGCGCTGGGAAGTACCTCAGGGGGCGGAAGAAGCCGGCGGCGTGGATGACCTGACGAACGTCGTGCGAGACCAGATTGGCAAGGGCGCGGACTGGATCAAGATTTATGCGGATTATGGCTGGGGTCCGCACGCCGGCAGCTCTCCGACATTCACACAACGTGAGATCGAGCTGATTGTCGAGATTGCGAAGAGCGCCGGCGTTCCGGTTGTCGCGCACTCGAGCACGCCGGAGGGAATGCGCCGTGCGGTCATGGGTGGCGTCGAAACGATCGAGCATGGGGATGGCGGCACGCCGGAAGTCTTCGCGCTGATGGCCCAGCACCACGTCGCGCTCTGTCCCACGCTCGCCGCCGGCGCTGCGATCCGGCAGTACGCGGGATGGAAGAAAGGCGTCGATCCCGAGCCCGCGAGCATCACCCGCAAGCGCGCATCGTTCAAGGCGGCCCTCGGCGCGGGCGTGACGATCATCAATGGCAGCGATGTCGGAGTATTTACGCACGGTGACAATGCGCGCGAGATCGAGATGCTGGTCGATTACGGGATGACGCCGGTGCAGGCGCTGATGGCCTCGACATCGGTCGATGCGAAGGTGCTGCACCTGGACGACCAGATTGGCAGCATCAAGCCCGGGCTTCTGGCCGATCTGATTGCCGTTGAAGGCGATCCGACACAAAACGTCTCATCCCTGCGTAGGGTCAAACTGGTGATGAAGGGCGGCGCGATTTATCGCGAGCCCTGACCACGCTTTCGGAGGCGAAATGGAAATGCATTCAGGCGACATCGCGGCGATGGTCGTGTCGTTTTTTATCCTGGGCGTGCCGATCATCGGATTCACGGCGAAGATGGTCATGAAGCCGATGGTGGATGCGATTGTACGGCTGCGTGAGGCGGGCATCACGGGAACGACGCAGCAGCAGGCACTGGAACAGCGTCAGATTGTCGAGTTGCAGGAAGAGATGCAGAGTTTGCGGCGGACGGTCGAGCGACTCGTCGAGGCTGAGAGTTTCAATCGCCAGCTCGGTGCCGGCGAAAAGCGGGACCCGATTTTGGCAGGTTCCACGAGTCACGAGCCACGAGCCACGAGCAACACAGAGGAATAATCATGGATTCAAGCGATATCACGGGCATCATCTTCGGTGTGATGCTGATTGGCATACCGATGCTGGGCTTTACCGCGAAGATGGTGATGAGGCCGCTGGTCGATGCGATCATTCGGCTGCGCGAAGCGGGTATCATGACGGGCCCTGCGCAGCAGCAGCAGCAGATGATGATCGCGGACCCGCGGCTGACGGAGCTACAGGAGGAAGTGCATTCGCTGCAGAAGGCAGTGCAGCGGCTGGTGGATGCAGAGGCGTTCAACCGGCAGCTGAACGCGGGTGAAAAGCGTGCGTCGCTGCCGGCTCCAGGCGAGGTTATTCGTAGCGAAGTGCTGTAATCGGATCGAGCTTTGCAGCTCGCTGCGCGGGCCACATTCCGAAGAAAATGCCGACTGCACCCGAAAACGCGATAGCCACAACAACTGCATAGGGCGCGACAGCAGTGTTCCACCGCGCGAGCTTCTGCAGCGTGAGGGCGCTGCCGATTCCGAGTGCAGCGCCAATCAATCCGCCGGCGATGCACAGCACCAGCGCTTCGATCAGGAACTGCATCAGGATGTCGCGCCTGCGCGCGCCGAGGGCTTTCCGGATGCCAATCTCCTTCGTGCGCTCCGTCACAGACACCAGCATGATGTTCATGATGCCGATGCCGCCGACCACGAGCGACACGAATGCAATGCCTGCGAGCAGGAACGTGAACGTGCGCGTCGTCTCCTGGAACGTGCTGAGCAGCGTTGCCTGGTTGCGTATGTTGAAGTCGTCGGCCTCACCCGGCCGTATGCGGTGCGAGCGCCGCATTGCGACTGCGATGTCCGCCATAGTGTTGTTCAGCATCGTCTCGTTTGTGGACTGCACGAGAATCGAGCTTACGCGATCCGTGCCGAACACGCGGAACTGCGCAGTGCCGAGCGGAATGTAAATCTGCTCGTCCGGGTTGTTGAAGCCCTGGTCGCCCTTTTCCTTCAGTACGCCGACCACAAGAAACGGAATACCGCGTATGCTGATGTTCCGGTCGATGAGCGACTTCGAGTCGCCAAGGCCGACCTTCTCACCGACGTGCGCACCAATGACTGCAATGCGCTGACGGCCACGCTCTTCTGCGTCATTGAACGTACGGCCCACCTCGAGCTTCATGTTCTGCAGCTCGAAATAGCGCGGCCACCCGCCCACTATGTTCAGATTCGCGTTCTTGCCGACGTAATTCACCTGCTGACGGCGCGACATCTCGGGCGATACTGCTGCAACCGCTCCGCCGCCATCGCGAATCGCAGCCGCGTCCTTTGCAGTCAGTTTCTTGTCGCCACGATCGACGCCGCCAAACATCTCCTGGCCCGGCCGCACCGTCAGCACGTTCGTGCCGAGCGCGGAGAGGCGCGCCTGGACCGAGCGCTGCGCGCCTTCACCGAGCGCAACCATCGCGATGACCGCAGCAATGCCGATGATGATGCCCAGCATCGTCAAAAACGAACGCATCTTGTTCGCCCGAATTGCAGACAGCGCAACGCGAAAGATTTCGCCGAACATCATGGACTGCGAACCGCGCTTGAAGTCAGCCATTAGCGTGGACCTGCGCCACCGCCGCCCGCACCGCCGGCAGGACGCGCGCCCGCGCCGCCCGCCGCGCCACCACCGCCAAACATGCCGCCACCCGTGCGCTGGCGAATCTGGTTTTGCGTCTGCTCCTGCTTCGCCTGCATGAGGACGACGGACATGAGCATGACTTTCTCACCCGGCTGCACCCCGCGAATCACTTCTGTATAGTCGAAGTCACCCATGCCGAGCAGCACGCGCCGCGGCTCGATGCCCTTGGCGCCCGAGACAAAGATGATGCCCGGTCGCACACCCGCCGGCCGACGACGTCCGCCACCAAATCCGCCACCGCCGCCACCAAATCCGCCTGCACCGCCACCGAAACCACCACCGCCTCCTGTAAACGCAGCATTGCCACCACCATTGGCGCCGCCGCCATTTGTCGCACCAGCGGGAGCATTGCCGCCACCAGACTGCTCCCGACACGCGCGCATCTTCGTGCGATCGTCCTCACTCATCGCCTGAAAACCGCCCGCAGCGCGCACCTTGTCGCGTAGCGCAGTGCATTCTGCTGACGGCTGCTTTGCAGCCTCGGCAGATGCGACTGCACCCACCGCTTTCTGCGCTGCTGCCGGTGATGCCTTTGTCGATGTCGTAGTCGCCGGAGCATCAGCGCCACCCGCGCCACCCGCGCCACCGCCGGGCCCGCCGGGCCCGCCCTGGCCGGGCGCGAGTGCGACCTTCATTTGCTCATCGGTGAGGCCGAGCGCCAATGCGCCCGACTGCGCATCGCGCATGCTGACGACTGCTGCGTTCGGAACCGTGATCGCATCCTGGCGCGTTGCAATTTCTACGGACACGTCTGCGTTCATGCCGGGCTTCAGCAGCTTTTCGCGATTATCGAGGTGAATCAGCACCGGAAACATCGTGACGTTCTGATCGACGATCGCCTGCGGCTCGATCTTTTCGACAGAGCCCACGAACGTCCGCTCCGGATACGCCGACACGGTGACGCGCGCATTCTGTCCGGGCTGTACGCGGCCGATGTCGGTTTCATCGACGAGCGCACGCATCTGGATCTCAGAGAGATCCGCCATTTGCACGAGCGTCGTGCCGCCGGAAACCGTCTGGCTTGCCGACGCGATGATTTGTCCGACCTCGACTGTTTTTGCGATGACGGTTCCAGCAATCGGCGAACGAATCGTCACGTCGCCCATGCGTTCGCGTGCAAGCTGCAAATTCACCTGTGCCTTCACGAGCTGTGCGCGCGAGTTCGCAGCATCGAGCACCGCAGCTTCATATTCCTGCTCCGTGACAGCACCGCCTTTGCGCAGGCTTTCCGAGCGCTTGCGCTGTGCTTCGCTTGTCGAAATCTTCGAGCGTGCAACCTCGAGGTCGGCCTGCGCCTGTGCGAGGGCGTTCTGAACATCGCGCGGGTCAATGTCCGCGATCAGATCGCCCTTCTTGACTTCTGTGCCGGTCTCCACTGTCAGCTTGAGTACTTCGCCGGACGCTTTCGATTTCACTTCGACCGTGCGAATCGGCTGGATCTGGCCGGATGCTTCGACTCGGATCTCGAGATTGCGCTTCGACACCACGGCGGTCTCGGGCGTCGCTGCATCGGCGAGCTTCGGCTTGTTGCACGCCGACGTCGCAACACCGAGGGCGAGGATGGCGAGAGCCGGGGAATAGCGAATGAGCCGCGACTTCACTGGGTGCCTCCCTGTTGTGTGGTTCACAGCGTCCTCCCGACCAGCGCCTCGAGTGCAGCACGCGCGAGCTGATAATCGAAACGCGCCGTCACGAGGTTCTGTTGAGCTGTGATCAGGTTCAATTGCGATGTAAGCTCGTCGATGATCGTCGATGCACCGACACTATACCGCTGCTGCTGCACACGCAGATCTTCTTCCGCGACCGTCACAGCTTCCTGTGCCAGCGGCAATTGCTGCTCGGCAAGACGCAGGTTCGCAAGAATGCGCTCCAGCTCGGACCGCGCGAACAGCCGCGCATCCTGAAGGTTCGCACGGGCAATGTCCGTCTGCACATCCGCGCGCGCGATGGCATCCTCGCGCTGGAAATTATTGAACAGCGGATACGACAGCCCGAGATTAAGACTCCAGCTGCCGCGACCGCCCGTGAACTCCGGATTTTCGTTGAACCAGTTCGTGCCGGTCTGAAGTCGCAGTGTCGGGAGATATTGTGTCTTCGCTGACTTGAGGCTTGCCTCGCCCGATGCGACCGTCGCTTCTGCGGAGCGCACCGTCGGCGCCTGTGCAATGACGAGCGCGGCCAATTGATCGTCGGTCAATGCAAGCGCGCGCGGCACAGTGTCGCGCGGCGCCGTCGCACCAACAGGCCCATTGATGCCGACAAGCCGGCCGAGCGCATACGTCGCTGCGCGTCGCTGCGTCCGTGCCTGAAGCATCGACTGCTTCGCCTGGTTCAGCTCGAGCGTCGACCGCAGCACATCCGAGCGCGTCGCAGAGCCCACCTTGAACCGCTGGTCTGACATGTCCAGCGTCTTCGTCGCCTGATCGATCCGCGTCGTCGCAACGCGAATCAATTCATCCGCGCGCAATACATTGAAGAATGCAGTCTTCGCATTCAAAGTGACACTGAACTGTTGCTCCACGAGGCCCGCCTGCGCAGCAGACTCGACAGCGCGGGTGCGCGTCAGCTCGGCGCCGCGCCGGCCACCCGTGTATAGATCATATCCGCTCGAGAGACCCGCGGTGTAGCTGTCGGAGGAGCCGCTGACTGTCGTATTGGTTACGGAGTTGAAGCGCTCGGCGCTCGATAGGCCGGCGCCCGTCGTGACCGACAGGCTGGGTAGGAAGGCGCCGTGGGCGGACCGCTCAGCCGAGCGCGCCGTCCGGATCGAGCCTTCGCTCTGGACGATCGTCGGACTCGCCTTGAGGGCAAAGTCGACGGCCTGGTCGAGGGTGATTTTCTGTTCGCCCGGCGCCTGCGCCGTCACCTGCACTGGTTGTGCTTGTTGTTGTGCCGCAACAATTGTCGGGGTAACGGACAACAACAAAAAAATGGCCGCCGCCTGTGCTCGCGGGGCCCTGGCTGGACAGGACATGTTTGTCTTGCTTCCGTCGTCGGTGTCTGCAAATTCGGCTTGCTCATTAGACACATTAGACGCCTGAAATGTTGAATCCGTTGGCTTGCTGAGTGAGATCCCTGCCGTATCAGATGAGGATTCGCGCGCGTTTCCAAAAATGTAAAGTTTCCCGCCACCGCCCCGGGTGATTACCATCAAGGCATGCGTCCGCACACAGACCACCCGGGGGATTTCATGACCGGGAGAGCCAGGTCACCCTCGCAGCTTCTCGTGCGCGGGTTGCTTCTCGTGGGGTTCTGGACGCTGCTGGGGCTGTTTTTTGTAAGCGAAGCCTTCGTCGCCTCGGCGGTCATGGGCCGGAGGCTCTCGTGGTCCCAGGCGGTCTGGTACCAGCTCCCGGGCTGGTACATCTGGGCTGCCCTCGCCCCTCTCGTAGTGATCCTTGGGAGGCGGGTCAGGATCGAGCGCAGTACCTGGACGTTCGCCGTTCTTTTTCATGCGACGGCGAGTGCCCTTTTCTCCCTGGTCCATCTCGTCACGGCCGTCGCGCTCGGCGGCGTTGTCGCGAGTCTCGCAGGCCGCGCGTTCTCCTTTGTCGAAGTATTGCGCTTCCTGCTCGAGACAGGGTCACACCTGAACCTGCTTACGTACTGGGCAATTCTCGGAGTCAGCTACGCGCTCGATTACTATCGCAGGGACCAGGAGCGCGAGTTGCGGTCCACCGTTCTCCAGGCCCGTCTCACCGAAGCACAGCTCCAGATGCTCAAGATGGAGCTGCACCCACACTTTCTTTTCAACACGCTCAATGCGATCTCGGCGCTCATGCACAAGGATGTCGATGCAGCGGACCGCATGCTGGCGCGTCTCGGAGACCTGTTGCGTCTGACACTCGAGAGCTCCGGCAAGCAGGAAGTTTCGCTGCGCGAGGAGCTGAACTTCCTGCGCGGCTACCTCGAGATCGAACAGGCTCGCTTTCGCGAGCGACTTACAATCGACATGCGCATCGATCCGGCGACTCTCGATGCATGCGTGCCGAACCTCGTGTTGCAGCCGCTCGTCGAGAACGCCATCCGTCACGGCATTGCCCCTCGCTCCGCGCCCGGCCGCGTCGAAATTTATGCGCATAAAGAGAATGCAATGCTCGAGCTGCGCGTCCGCGATAACGGCGCCGGCATGAAAGCCAAGGGTCCGCCGCTCCGCGAAGGTGTCGGTCTCACGAACACACGTGCACGTCTCCAACAGCTGTATGGAGCGTCGCATCGCTTCGAGCTTTCGAATGCGATGGAGGGCGGGTTCGTTGTCCGGCTTTCGATTCCGTTCACGCGTGTAGCCCGCCAGCCGGAGCCGGCACAGGCATGAGCACGCACACGCCGGCCACGCTCCGCGTCCTGATCGTAGACGACGAGCCGCTTGCGCGTGAACGATTGCACGACCTGCTGGTGCAGGAAAGCGACATCGAGATCATCGGTGAATCGGCGGACGGCCGGCAGGCGATCTCTGCGATTCGAGAGCTCAATCCCGACCTCGTATTCCTCGATGTGCAGATGCCCGAGCTCGATGGCTTCGGCGTACTCGATGAGCTGGGCGCGGAAACATCGCCCGTCGTTGTGTTCGTGACTGCCTACGACCAGTACGCACTGCGTGCATTCGAGGTGCACGCGCTCGATTACCTGCTCAAGCCGTTCGACCGCGATCGCTTCCGCAAGTCCATTGCGCGCGCACGCGAGCTTCTTTCAGGCGATGACACCGAGGTATTCCGCACGCGCCTGATGCAGTTGCTCGGCGAAATGCACATCACGCCGCGCGCCGAAGCTCCCCAATACCTCACACGCATGATGGTGCGCACCGGCGGACGTGTGTACTTCGTGCGCGCAGCCGATGTCGACTGGATCGAAGCCGCCGGCAATTACGTGCGCCTGCACACGGGCCCGGACTCGCACGTGATTCGTGACAGCCTGAGTGCTTTGGAGACGAAGCTGGATCCGTCCGCGTTCGCGCGCATCCACCGCTCGACAATGGTGAACCTCGAACGCGTGAAACAGCTCGAGCCGCTTTTCCATGGCGATTATACGGTCGTCCTGCAGAGTGGGACGCGGCTGACTTTGAGCAGGTTCTATCGGGATTCGGTAGAAGCTAAACTTGGTGGACGGCTGTGATAAGAAGAGAAAGACACTCACCGCAGAGTCGCAGAGAACGCTGAGTTTGCGCTGAGTAACTCTGCGCAAGCTCTGCGAAACTCTGTGACTCTGCGGTGAGAGGTTAAGTTTTGTCCGAATCAATCCACTTCTCTGCAGACGCCACCACCGGAACGTAATCACGAATTCTCGCCAATA
>JBBQYT010000041.1:0-9066 GCA_038208385.1 Longimicrobiales bacterium
GGTCGCAGCATTCGGCTTCATCGTCGCCGTGCCGGCGATACCGTTCTTGAGCGCTATGATGTCGAAAATCCAGCCGATGATCGCTAGCACGCCGACGCACGCAACCACGACGGCACCAACGCGCGAGAAGCGCTTGAGACCGTCCATGGTCGACGTCGATGTCGTCGGCAGCTCGAAAATCGGTTCCGGTGCCAGTATTTTTAAAAAAATCGTGAGTGAAGGCGGGGGAGCAACTACGAGAATTTCCCGGTATCGCCTGCCTTCAAACCGTGCAAGTCGCGAGCCCGGATTGCTTTACACCTGAATGGGATGTCGCTTCGAGGGTACTTTGAAGATATTTGGGCGGGTTTGTCGACTTCCGTACAACGGCTTGCGATCAGGACACGTCTCTCACAATCACGGACTTCGGTCGTGCGGCCCCTCACCGGGCACGGTACGCAACAGGCCCTCGTGGCCTTCGATGACCCGGGCGATCGCTTCAGCCAGACTCTCGCGAGCTTCATCCCGGGTCCGCCCCTGGCCGATCGCATCCGGGACTTCGGGACAATACGAGATGATCCACGTCCCCGCTCTTTGATACTCCGCGGTAAAGTCATTGCTCGTGCGAACCGCCTCCGGCAGCGGTGCGGGCACTGCGGGAGGATACGTAACGCCGATTTTCACGGCGAAAGTCAGTGGCGCTTTCATCCCAGAACTGTGCGCGTGCGTACCAGTTCCGTCAATATGTTTCATGAACGCGAACATCCTTGTCCGCGCGGGCCGCCACTCGAGACCACGCGCGTGGAGTCGAGCCCGACGAGCAGTTTCCAGCCATCGATTGCCGTGCGATCTACGTTCAGCTTCGCCGTCATGTAGGCCAGGCGGTCGCCGTTTTTTCCACGCGCGGTGGCAAACCTGTCGCGCAGGTACGATGGCGGAATTGTCTGGTAGTACATCGCAGCGCGCACCTTGAGTGTCCCGCTCGCGGACATCGGTATGCGATACTGCACCACATCGCCGCCAGCGCCGAAATCCGGATCATTCGCGGCCTCACCATGCGGCATTGTTTCGGCAGCGTACTCGAACCCGGGCGGTCCGCTGCGCGTCCAGCCGTGTGGCAGCAGCCGGTTTTCCTTCACGACGTCTGCGATTGCGACGAAGCTCGTCGTGAGCTGTCCCTGCGGATTTGTCACCAGCTCCTGATAAATCTGCACCTGGCTTTGACCGTCGATGCACTGGTGATGATGTTCGTAGCGTTGTTTACCCGTGCCATCCGGCGTGAAGAACTCTGTGGTCAGCTCGCGTCCCGCCGAGTCGACAATCACACCCTGCTCGTTCGAACGACCTGATGCCCAGAGCACTTTGCCGCGCGCATCGGTCACACTGACCGCGAGGAATGCGCGCCGGAAACCGACACCCGTTGGAAAACGATGGCCGGTGAGGTTTTCAACACGTACATGCAGATCGAGTGAGCCGGCAATCGATTTCGCACTGACGATCGATACGCGTGCAGTCGAATCCCGCGCGAGGTGCACGGCATTCGCGATTGCAGTGGGCAGGCCATTGCTCGAGTACGTCATGAAGTTCTTTTTACGCACGCCCAGGATGCTGTCGAACTGGTTGAACATCTCGAGCACGAACGGATTCGCGCCGGCGAGCGTATGACGTGCGAAGTCTTTGCGCGGATTTACGGCGATGTCCGCGGGCTTTGCCAGGTAATCGGCTTCCGGATAGCTCTGATCCTGTACGTTTGCAATGCGATATTCGAGTGGTTTGCCCTGGTAGTGCGTAGTCATGTGACACGACTGGCAGGTGCGCGGTGTGCGTCCGCGAGGCGCTGGCTCGTCGCGATAGCTGCTATTCAGCCACTCGAGGTACGTTGCCTGCTCGAAGAAAGCGCCGACTGAATCTCCGCTCGCATTGTAGACCGGCAGGCGCACGGCATGACAGGTCCCGCACAGACGAGCGGACTTGATGTAGTCGCTCTGCTTCGGCTGCATGCCGAGTGATTCCTTCATTGGATGTTCGGTCGGCTTGTCAAACGGACCGTATATGCGACTGATGCCGGAGTCCGGCGCAGAGACAGAGAAGCGTCCGGTAACGATCTGGTCGAGCGGCTTGCCGTCGTTTACGACCTGGTGGCACAGCGCGCACGAAATTCCTTCACGTGCGAGTGCACCGTAACGATGGAGCGTGTCTGCACGGTTCGTGTTGTAGACGAAGTCCTCGCGGAAGAGCTGATCCGGTTGATCAATGTGCAACTGCCGTTGTCCCATCACGCCGTGACAGCTGAAGCACAAGTCGGTGATGCCCGCCGAACGCGTGCGCTGCAGCGCCTGCTCGCTCTCGAGCTGCGCATAAAACACCGGGTCACGGCCGGCCAGTCCCATTAGCGACCAGCTCCATTCGCCAAACGGCGAGAGATTGACGTCGCCGCCGGGCGTGCCCGGCGGAATGAACATGTTCGGACCGAAGGGCAGGCCCTGGCCATCGTGGCAGGACATGCACTGGTCGGATGTAATGAATTGCGATGGCCCGTTTGCGCCTGCGAACACGTGATCGTGTGTGACCGGCGGAAGCGGCACTGCGCGCGCAGGCGGAGTGCGGCCGAACCAGCGCGCGAACGTGGCTTCCGCAACATTCGGCAATCCGCTCGTCTTCAAGGGCAGTTCGGCAGGCGCATCGTGCTGCACCTGTGGGTGTGCTTCGGAAGCTTCTTTCGCAAATGGATCTGGCCGCCACGAGTCGTCCACACGATACTGCAACGGCTCACCCGCCTCGCCCGCGATGTTGCGAAGCGATGCAAACGTATGCTCGCTCACAGCCGACGCATGACAGCGCACGCAATAATTGCCAAACCCCGAATTCGGATAGTTGAACGGGTACGCATCAAAGTCGACAGGCTGCTTGGGAATCGTATCGTAAAAACTCCAGAACCATCCATCCTTCGATGCAGCGCTGTCACGGATCATGACAGTCCACATGTGCAGCGACTTCCGAATCGCCGATTCGTTGAATCCGTCAAACTGCACCGCCGGCGGATCATACATTTCCTTGATGATGATCGCACCATCGGGCACGCTGCCACGACGTCCATTGTGCAGCCAACGCATCGCCTCCGGCGAATAAAAAACACGTACTGCGGGATGCGGACCGAAATATGTCTTGTTGATGTAAGGTCCCGTGTCTCGCAGCCGCTTGTCGATCTCCCAGCCGGGCGCGCCGTAGTAGCAGCCCTCGCGCAGGAATGCATACAGCAATGATTCCATGGAGTCGAGCGGCAGCGTGTGCGCGAGCGGCAACGCAGTAACGCTGTTGCTGGAGAGGCGCGCACAGATCGCCGGCGGATTGACAGGGCGTCGCACTGCGCCGAATGCGGTCAGCACGAGAAGGAGCGCCACGCCAGGAAGGGACAGGCGCTTCACAGCACTGCGTTGGGGCCGGTTGCCGGGTGTCATGGCAGCGTTGAGTCGATGGATATTATCGTTCATAGCTGCTTGCAAAAGAACACCGTGTCGCACGGCGATCCATCGGGATTCAATGCGAAGTTCGGCACCACGCCCACGCGCATCCAGCCGAGCGATTCTGCTTCGTTGATTTTCAGGCCGGCCATAAAGCTGACACCTGCGCCGCTGTCCACGGCGTCCACGAGCACGGCAGCAAGCTGCTGCACGGCATCATCAGTGATGCTGACGAGTCGCTCAATCGCAATAGCAGTCATAGTCATTTGCCTTGAGCGTTATGAAAGCCTGCCGCCCGGCATTTGCTCGAGGTGATGCCGAACGTGCAATTCCTGGAACTTCGCGAATTTCTCCGCCGTCACCGCACCGAACAGAGAGCTTTTCACTCTCTGGCCGCTGGACGCGCGCGCACGAATCGCCTGCTCGAAGCGCGCGAGCACGGCTTCGAGCTTGACGCGCGCATCTGCGGGCGTCGCAGATCCGGATTCCGGGTCGAGCTCCTTGATCGTCTTCGACTTATCGGGAAACGCATTCCGCTCGAGCGTGCCGGTCAGGAAGAATATCCGGACCAGCGGTTTGAGAAAGAACGGCAGGTTTGGAAATTTCGATGGTACGCCTTCGGCGACTTTTGCCGATTCATCCATGATCCGTGTAACGTGCTCCACAGTTTGTGACGGCGACCATTTCCCGGGCGCGCGCGGCACATTCCACAGTGCACCCGTGGCAACCGCAGCGGCGAGGAGTGCGGCGACGGCGGCGCGGTCGCCGGCGAGGAGTGTGTCGCTTTCGGTCACGGCCAACCTCCTGCTAGCGTTCGATGAATTGCTTTACTCGTGCGGACAGCCACGCATGAAATTCGTGTGTCGTTGGCGGACAATGCTTGCCTTGAATGACCTCGACGTCTGCGTCCGGCACACTCGCGCGCACGCGCTGCGCAATCTTTTCGCCCGGAAACGAGATGTCATCCGCTGCGCCGATCACGAGTGCTGGCATCGACAGCCGGCGCAGTGCATCATCTGATGCGAGCGGCGGAATACGGAGGTCCAGCACCAGGTCGTGCAGCGCATCGCCGAGATAATGGCCCCAATCATCGTCCCATGTTGTCAGCAATGGATCGAGAAAGCGCCGGAGATTGCTGTCGCTGGGACGCAGCTTATACCGAAGCATGGGCATGGCGAGGCGCGTGAGGCCCTTTACGTGATCGCCGTTGGCGATTGCAGCAGGAACGAGCAGTGTCAACGACAAAACGCGCTCCGGTGCAAACGATGCGGTCTGACGCGCGACGAAGCCACCCCAGCTGACACCGAACAGATGGAATTGCCCGACACCGAGGCCATCCACCACTTCCAGAAGCCACTTTGCCTGCGAATCATCTTTCAGCGATAGCGAGACCGGCGGCGCCTTCACCGATTGGCCGGGCAGATCTGGAAGAATTAGTCTGAATGTTTCGTGCAACGCACCGAGCTCACCGAGCAGATGCGCAGAGCTGGTTCGCATCGCGTGCAGGCATACGAGCGGCGGACCGCCCGGATTGCCGGCCAGCAGCACGTGGCTTTCCCCATGCGAGGTCTGGACGTGCCGGCGCTCTGTCGGCACTCCGGCCCGCTCGAGAAATCGCTCGTACCAGGCGACCAGGCGTTCCCGGCCTTTTTCGCTTTTCCAAACCGGTTTACTCACCGCCCACTTCGCCTCCGGTAGTCGATGTCGATTTCGCCAAGCGTCGTTCGACGTCTTGTTAGAGCCATAGGTCAGACTGGTGTTGCCCGAACGGGCGCCATGGCCAGAACCAACCGAGCAGGAGACACGACAATGCGGTACGCGACTCTCAAAGCCAACAGAGCCACAATCGCCATATGGGCCGTCCAGGTCCTGCTCGCGGTACTCTTCCTGTTCGCGGGCTCAATGAAGCTGGTCACTCCGGTGGACGTGCTCGCGAAGCAGAGCGCCCCATTGCCTGTGACTTTCGTTCAGTTCATTGGTGTGTGCGAAGTGCTTGGAGCATTGGGCCTGATTCTGCCGTCCGCACTCCGCATACGCCCGGGCCTCACGCCCCTCGCCGCATGCGGGCTGGTGATCATCATGATCGGTGCGACGGTGACTACGCTCGGGACTCCGCAAGCTGCGTTTGCACCCATCCCGGCTGTGACGGGCGTGCTGGCAGCAGTCGTCGCATACACTCGCTGGCGCGTGGTGCCGATCCGTGGGGCAGCGCGCTCGGTACGGGGCGCCGCGCGCGCGATCGCCTAGGGCATTTGTTGTGGCGTTGGCGTGCTGCGCTCGTTCTCCCAACGGACAATGTTTTTTTGCACGGCGCGGAACGCATCGGGCTGCACGCTGAAGCTGCCCCACAGCGGATGATCCATCGCAAGAATAAGGAAGATCATGAGTCCGAACATTGCTGCCATTGCGGTGACCAGAGCGTAGTGCGCGGTTGCGCTCGGTGTGTTGAAGAACCACGCGACGGCGAAAATGATGATGGCGCCGATCAGTACGATCAACCATGTGAGTGTTCCGACACCGCTCGATCCGAGGAACAGGCGCTCGCGCCGCGCGTCCAGCACCTGGTTTGCATCGGTCAGGATTTCAGGATAGATGAGCTCACCGTGCGGCGTAGCAGGGTGCATCACGATGACACCTCGCGCGATCGAATCCATCAGTGCCCACGTCTCTTCACTCACCTCGCCATGCCCGACTTTGGCCCATTCCTTGTCGACCACCGACGTGATATAGCGGCTCATGAGTCCCTGAAGCTGGATGCGTTCGGGGTCGGAAAATCCTTCGAGGTCGGTGTACATGTCGCTTGCAACGCTCGCCTCCCGCGTCGCGGCACTCTCCACTTCGGCATAGCCGCCCTGAACACCAACCACGATGAGGCCGAGCGCTACCGCGTACAGAACACCTACAAACGCGTGCGCGTAACCGGCCGTGACGTTGTCATCCGTGTTCAGCATCCAACCGCGTCTGCGAACAATAAAAACGCCGACCACGTTGAACGAAATTGCGACGGCCATGATCACAACGCAGAGAAACCAGGTGGGAAGCTCGAGAAGCACGCGCATGGATGGTCCTCAGTGGAGAGTTGGACTACTGAGCTGTGCGACTGCGCGGTGGTTTTTCATGGTCGCTCCGGTTCGTAGACCTCGCCCTCGAGGTCCGTCAGCTTCTCCTGGACTGCTCCGCACGCGTCACGAACACCCTGATTGTATACTGCGGGGCCGAGCTGACGCACGAAGAAGTCGAGAAGGCCCTGCGCGCGAAAATCGCTCAATGGCTCATCGAAATTATCGTCGAAATAGTTCCTGATCGCTTTCAGGAGACCGACCTTGCGCTCCTCCGAGAGCCGAATCCGCATTGGAGAATCCGCGCGCTGCTCGGCCATTACATTCTCCCCCACGTGAGTACGATTTTGCCGAAATTTTCATTGTCTTCGACGATGCGATGCGCTTCAGGTGCCTCGCCCATTGGCAGTACGGCATCGACTACAGGATTGATTTTACCAGCAATGAGCAGCGGCAGGCCCGTCTCCTCGAAGGCACGCACAACGCCGATTTTTTCCTGCAGTGAGCGCGCGCGCAGCACAGTGCCGCGCAGCTGCAATCGCTTGTTCATGAACATCCGCATGTCGAGGTCCGCACGCGCACCGGCGACAAGACCAACGAGATTGATGCGCGCGAGACGCGCGGCCACGATGACATCGCCTGCAAGGTAGTTACCGCCGACAAGGTCCATGATCACATCGACGCCACGACCGCCCGTCGATTTGGTGACTGCATCGACCCAGTCGACTTCATTGGCATTGAATGCTTCATCCAGGCCAAGAGAGAGTGCGCGCTCGAGCTTCGTTGTGCTGCGTCCGGTTCCGATCACGTGCGCGCCACGCTCGCGCGCAAGCTGCAATGCCGCCGTGCCGACACCGCTCGTCACCGCGTGGATCAGCACCGTCTCGTTTGCAGCGACCTGCATCTGCGTGTACAGCGAGTCGTGCGCGGTCAGGAATACTTCCGGCACTGCCGCTGCTTTTTCAAACGATAGCCACTCCGGAATCGGCATTGCTTCGTCTTCATGCGTCACGATGTATTCGGCGTATGCACCGCCGCCGACGAGGCCCATGACGTGATCCCCGACGCGCCAGCGCGTTACACCACCACCAACATCTTCGACGATGCCGGCGTAATCCAGCCCCGGGATGTCCTTCGGCACACCCGCCGGCGCGGGATAGTTGCCGCGCCGCTGCATGAGATCCGCACGATTGATGGAAGTCGCGTGCACGCGCACAAGAATCTGCGACGCTGCCGCCACCGGCTTCGGCGCATCGCGTATCTCCATGACATCGGGACCGCCGGGTCTTGTGATTACAATTGCGCGCATGACGTTTCAGCCGCGGAAGAAAAACAGACTCAGCAGGGCGACGAGGATGATCGCTCCGGTCATGATGATCCAAAGAATTGTCGAGCAGGTTGTGAAGCGGGCAAGAAAGACGAGACAGCCGCGGACGTCGCGCGGATCCTCGAACTCGGGATCTGTCCCTGGCTGGTCAGGCTCCATCGAGTGAGGGGCTTAAATCGCCTTCCGCGCCATGTAATGATAGAGATACGTAAAGAAGAACGCGCCGAGCAACGCGCCGAGAATACCGCCAAAGCGGACGGGCGCAGGATCGTGAAAGACGTAGCCCGACACACCGAGCATCCCGCCAATGAACGCGCCGAAAATACCGAAAATGAACGTGACCGGCGGCGCCGTCGCAGCCGCGCGCGCGACAATGCGCACGATCCCGGCAACCACCAGGCCGATCACGATCCAGATCACGAAACCGATTACGTAGCGCATGCTGAAACCTCTCGTGTCGCGTGTCGCGTGTCACCTGCAGCGGCCAGATTAGCGGGCGGCGCGGGGCGGGCGCAAGTGCCAGATGGGGGAGCGGACCGCCCGCATAGTTGTCCCAAACTGCCATGGCTTCCGGACCCGGCTCTGGCGATCCTTGAGTCGTACCCAAACTGGAGGGGTGGCCATGGATGGAGACTGGGAAGACTCGCCGATCGATCCGTTCTGGGAGCGTGAGGTGGACCCCGAATACCATGTCAGGTGGGACCCGCCTGAGCTGGACGCCGGGTGGGTTCCGCGCCGGTGGACGCGAAACCGCGAACGCTGGGAGATGGACGAGCCGTTCGAGGGGGCGTACGCGGCGGAGGACCTGGCCTGCTGCGGGACCAATCCACTGGCGACCGAGCGCGCGCTGGGACGCTACTTCGCGATCAGGGTCGTACTGCGGGCGGCACGGGCGCGCGGCCTCAACACGCTCGAGACGGAGCGGCGCGCGGCAGCGACGTACGTCCGGCTGACGGCGTATGCGGACGCAGCGGAGGGACTGCGGTTGACGGCGCTGGTCCGGCTTGCCAGTCCGGAGCCGTGCGAGAAGCTGTTCCAGCTATTGATGGATGCAGGCGATGACGCGGCGGCGAACGTCTTCCCCTGTGGCGCTCATTCACTCTACCTCGCCGCTTACGAGCTTTCGCTGAAGCACACGAAAAACGCGTGCGCCGCAAGAGCAGCACACGCGTTATCGGAGCTTTCAGCCAGCGAAGGCGGCATTTTCTCGCCGCGACTCTGGCAGCGACGCGCGTACATA
>JBBQYT010000042.1:0-9051 GCA_038208385.1 Longimicrobiales bacterium
ATCATGTTTCTCGTTCGTGACATCATGTACTGCAAGCCGGGCAAGGTTCGGGCAATGACGGACAAGTTCGTTGCGATGTCGAAGTTGGTGGAGAAGAGCGGGATGCCGAAGATGCGGATTATGACGGACGTGAGTGCGGAGCGCTATTGGACGGTGGTGTCGGAGATGGAAGTCGAGAGTATCGATGGGTTCCTGACAATGATGCCGGGGTCGGGTCAGAGTTCGGATGACATGAAGGCAATGCAGGAGCTCATGAAGGATTATCACGATCTGATCGATTACGGCCGTCGCGAGATTTACAAAATTGAAGGGTAGCAGGGGTGTGCTGCTGCTAAAAACGGGAGACGAAATTGATTCGTCTCCCGTTTTGATTTCATTGCATAGCGTCGTTGTTTCAGGCGACAACGCAGAAATCTTCCATCTCGATCCAGGTGCGTTCGCGCAGTGCTGCACGAATCAGCTCGCGTGCGCCCTGCGTGCCGACTGCTGATATGCACAGGGCATCGCGAAAGCGATCGATGTCCGCCGGCGCGATGACTTCGACGTCGAGTATGCGCTTGCCGATCTTGTTTGCATCGACATCGACGAATGCGCGCACGTCCACGTCCTGCCGCTGCAGCTCGTGCGCGAAGCTTTTGCCGATGGGTCCTGCGCCCCAGACGATGGCGCCGTTTTTTGCGCGCAGCAGCGTTTGTTTGAGAAAATGCACCTTACAGCGACGAAACGCATCAGGGAAATAGCTTGGATGCCAGCGTGACAGACGATGTTCGCCTTCGCGCCAGTCGTAGAGGATTTCAGGGAGTTTGGCGAGTGAGTGGCCGGCGGCCCAGAGCCGCAGAGCGAGGTCGTAATCCTCGGGCCATTGCATCTCGCGATAGCCGCCCACGCTCATCAGAATTGGGCGGCGCACCATCAGCGTGGGATGTGCGATCGGACACTCGATGAAAATGTCGCGCGCGATGTCTTCCGGAAGAACGAGGGTATTGAGCCACGTCTGATAGCGGCGTGCACCGTCGCGGACGAGATCATCCGGGAAGTAGCGTATGCCTGTGCCGCACGCGGCGACGCGATGCTGTTGCATGAACGCGCGCTGCGCTTCGAATCGCGTGGGATGGGCGATGTCATCGGCGTCCATGCGAGCTACGAGCGGCGCACGTGCTGCAGCGAGTCCGCACGCCAGGGCGGCTACGATGCCGCGGCCACTGCTCTCGAGCGGAAGCACGCGCGAGTCGCGCATGGCCCAGGCGTGCAGCATGGCTGGAGTATCGTCTTCGGAATGATCGTTGATTGCAATTACCTCGAAGCCGCTGAAGGTCTGCGACTCGAGGGAAGCGATTGCGTCCGGGAGGTGCGCGGCCGCGTTGCGGCACGGCATGAGAACCGAGATGGTGTCGGCCATCCCGGTGCTGTGTTAATCCACGCTGACGAGAACAATCGACAGTGGCTCGCCGAGGTATTCCTGCTTCAGGATTGCATGGGGCGCTTCTTTGCGGGCATAGAGCACCATGCCGATTGCGCCGCCGGACATCTCGATACGATAGGCCTCGATATCCTGACCGCCGATCTTGAGAGTCTGCGTCCCCGTATTGGTAAACGTCACCGTTTCCGTTTTGCCCGTCGCGGGATTGAACAGCTCGGCCTTGAACACCTGGATCTTGGCGAGGTCAGTGCCCCAGATCGCAAATTCCTCCATGCCGGGGAGGAGCGTATTGGCGGGCACTTCCGAGTCGATGTCCTTTTTTTCACCCTTCAGGCCGGTCATGCTGCCTTTCACGCGACTTCCGTCATACCGGTAGTCCGTGGCCATCGTCATCGTCCCGGCTTTTTCGTTAGTGCGCGAAAAGATCGGCGTGAACTCGGGTGCGCCAAAGGCGATTTCGGTCGTGCCGTTCTGAAGGTCGGACGTCGTTGTCGAAAGAACATGGATGACGTCCTTACCAAGGTTTTTCTCACGCGTCACAACAGTTGTGATCTGACCCGCGGGCTTGCCCGAGATGAGCATCACATAAGTCATTGTGAGCGATCCCTTGGATGCGACGCGTTTTGCCGGAAGGCCCGGAGAGACGGGCTTGGGCATGGTGCGGCGTGCGCCGCGCTGTGCGCCAGGCACATCCGCACCAACGGTAGGGGGCTCCTGCGCCCGGACGGCCGAAGGGCCGAGGGTGAAGACAGCCGCACACGTCACGGCAAAGGTCCAGCGAAGCATTGTTGGGACTCCCGCAAAACTGACGGATCGTTAAGCCTCACATGAGGATAAGCCCACTCGGCGGCATGGTCAAGCCGTCCTGTGAGCAAGGATCATAAACTCCCCACACGTCTTTGGGTCCGTCCGGAACACACCCTGCACGGAACTGGTCAGTGTTTTCGAGTTCTGGTTCTCGACCCCCGCCATCATCACCGTTCCATATGCATTCACAATTTCTCCAATGCTGTTCGTGTTTCGTGCTCCATAGTCACCTCCGCTTCCAGGCTTTCACGGTCGCGGAAAATCGTCGCCACCGCGAGCGTTGTCTCCCCGTCCCTGTATCGCACTTCACAGTCCTTTGCGCCAATGTCTCCGAGGATCTCGATCGACGTCCATTTCTCGGCGTGGCCCACGTACGCGATCGTCACGTCGTAGTGCGCGCTCCAGAAGAACGGCACTGCATCGAACGCGTGGCGCGCACCGATCATAGTGCGCGCCGTGTGTTGTCCCTGCCGCTCCGCGGCGACCCAGTGCTCGATACGGATGCGCTGCTGCGTCCGCGGATCGACGTAGCGGGCAATGTCGCCTGCGGCGAAAACACCCGGCGCACTAGTCTCGAAAAACTCATCGACGAGCACGCCTTTCTCGACGGAAATGCCCGCCTGTTCGGCAAGCCCGACATTCGGCTGCACGCCAACGCCAGCAACAACGAAGTCAGCATCGAGCCGCTCGCCATTGTCGAGCGTCACGCCATCCTTTTGCAGCGATGCGAGCTTTCTGCCCAAATGAAAGATTACGCCCTTCTCTTCGTGCAGCTTGCGCACGAAATCAGACAGCTCAGGACCGAGCACGCGACCGAGCGGACGATCTTCCGGCGCAACAACATGCACCTCGACGTTGCGTGCACGCAGAGACGCAGCCACCTCGAGGCCAATGAAGCTCGCGCCTAGGACCACAGCGCGCTTGTTGCCTTCAGCAGCCTCGATGATGCTCCGGCTATCTGCGAAAGAGCGGAGATAGTGAATCGGAATTGCGCCATCGTCTGAAGGTGGTGACAACTTCACCGGCGATGAGCCTGTGGCGAGGAGAAGCCTGTCATAGACATGGACGCTGCCATCATCCAGCAGAACGCGGCGTGCTTCGGTGTCGATCGATATCACACGGTGTCCGAGGACAAGCGCAATGCGCAGCTCTTCGTAGTACGACTGCGGATGCAGTGGAATCCAATCCGGCTGCGCGTTGCCGGCGAGGTAGTCTTTGGAAAGGTTGGGACGATCGTACGGCGCTTCAGCATCGACGTCGATGATCGTGATCGTGCCGACAAAACCATCGCGACGCATGGTCTCGGCCGCCGCATTGCCGGCTGCACCTGCACCGATGATCACGACAGCGTGCACGTCTGTCGGCTGTACGTTCCGCGATGTGGTTTCCGCCTCGACCTTCTGCGTCACGCGCACATTGCTGTCACGCACCTCCACCATCCAGCGCGCAACATCGAGCAGCGCGGGCGGGCGCAACACTTCGGCAGTGCGGAGACTGAAACACGCGTGATGCCATGGACAACGGATCGTATCCCCGACGACGAGACCTTCCGCGAGCGGACCGCCGTAATGCGTGCACTGCGCCCCGATCGCAAAAACCTCCTCGCCCTTTCGGACGAGGATGACAGCCTCACCATCCGCATGCCCTGTGAACGGCTTGTCCTGCTCGAGATCCGCGAGCGCCACGCCGACTTTCAGGTCGGGACCACTCAGCTCCACTGCTCCGCCCACACCAGCCTCCCTTTCAACTACAGCGACTTGAGGTACTCTGTGAGATCGCTCTTCTCCTGCACGCTCAGCTTGAGCTGCATCTTCGTGTCGAAGAAGTTCACGACATCGGCCAACGTTGCAGCGCTGCCATCGTGGAAATACGGAGCGTGCTGCCACGCGCCACGAAGCGGTGTGGTACGATACTTCTTTGTCGCCGAGCGCAGCGCAAGCGCAGGGTCAGTGCCAATCTCCGACGGATCGTGCAGCTTGTCGGCAGCTTCGGTAAACGTCGCATTTGAGTGACAGCTTATACATGCTGCCTTGCCGGTGAAAAGCGCCTGGCCACGGCTCGCCGCAACCGCATCAAAGGACGCCGACGACGGTCTCGGTGCATCAATGCTCAGCTGATATTCCCTCAACGCAGACAGCTTCGATGTCACCTGGTCGGGCGATGCAACGATATTGAGCCCGGTACGAGCGTCGCTGAAGCTTCCCTGGCCGTGCATCTGCGTGACAGCAACGTACGCATTCCAGTACGAAACCACGCCCTCACCCGTGAACGTCTCCAACGCAACGCCATTCAAACCGAACGCCGGCGGGATCATCTGCGGGTTGTTCTTTCCATCATGATTCCAGTACGCGTCATACTTGCCAGGTCCCCACGAATTCAACACCGCCTGAGTCGCAGGCGCCTGCAATGCGGGTGACAGCGCGATGATCGCACCAACATTAAGGTCCCGGTTGGCCCAGCCGTCCTGCCGGTGGCCAATGCCCGGCGCAACCGAATTGTCGACCGTCGAATGACACAGCGCGCACGTGATGCCAACACGCGTGAGGACGTCCTTCCCGTTCACCGTCGTTATCGTCCCACGTAGTCCGACCACCGCATTCAACTTCAGCAGCGCGACCGTCGTGGCCGGACTGTTCAGGTCCACCTGCGCGAGAATGCCCGGTGGCAACGCATCCGCATCCACCTTGAGCCCTACCGCCAACGCAGTCTTCGGACTCACTCCCGTCTGAATCACATCATTCATATGAAGCGTGTCCGTCCAGAAAACCTCGTCGCCGAAAGTATCGAACCGGAAAATCTCCTTGCCCGTCGCAACCTTGGTCGGGTCGAGCTGCTCCGTCGTGATCGTGTTCGAGCTGCACGCAGACAGCGCAAGAACTCCTCCGATTGCCAGCGTTACACCGATTTCAGCTACTCTACCTGTCCTCATTTTGAACACTCCTGGTCAGCGTGGTCTGGCGATGGTGATGGTTCGCGCATCGGTGAAGGGAATAAGACGGCGCTTTGTCCATTTTGTCAATGTTTTCTTTGACAATTATGGGGTTTGATACGCTAGGCCTGGGATAAACCATGTGGCAGAGTATGATTTTAGGTTTTGGAGTGCGGCAGAGAATGGCAGAAAGGGAGGGTGCTGGCAGCGTCGCCACACCCCTCTGAGGCAGGTTTAGCTGAGGAAAAGGGGGTTTCCGGGGCGGAGGACGACGTGTACCGCCTCAGCCTTTTCAGATCTGGAAGTGGTGGCGGAGCTGTCCGCGGGCGGTGTTGTCGTTGTGTCAGCGGTCGGCGGTGGTGCTGGAATCACATGAATGGTGGTGGTTGCGGTGTGGCTTTCGACGGTTGCGGAGATTGTCGCTACGCCGGGTCCAACGCCGGTTACCAGTCCGGTTGTGCTGATGGTTGCGATGGTGGTATCGCTCGATGCGTAGAGGATTGTCATATCGTCCGCTACGCCGCCGTTCTGGTCTTTTTCAACCGGAATGATCTGCGTAGTTCCGCCGACAACGACGGCAGTATCCGCAGTAATTGCGAATGATGCGACTGCGAGTGCGGTTGTGTCTTCGCTGCATGCGATCATCGACAACGCGGCGAATGCAGCTGCCGCGAACAATGCATTTCTCATGGTGTTGGCGTCCTGTTTGGGCCCGTTTGTGACGGGCGTTCTATGACTTCACCAAACTGAGACACCGCGCGGTGCGTGTAGTCCTGAGCTCAGCAATATAGAGGTGGTCGATGCGCGATTTGTTAAAACGATTTTGCTGCGGCGGCCGGCGCGGGGTTGGTGCGCAGGTACGAGCCGGTGTGGCTTGAAAGATTTTTTGCTATCTGTTCGGGAGTTCCCATTACGACGAGTTTGCCGCCGCCGGCGCCGGCCTCGGGCCCCATGTCGATGACCCAGTCGGCGGCGCGGATGACGTCGAGATTGTGTTCAATGACGACAACGGTGTGGCCTGCGTCGAGCAGTTTTTGAAATACGCTGACGAGTTTGCGCACTTCGGGACCGGCGAGTCCGGTAGTGGGCTCGTCAAGAATATATAGACGATGTCCTTTTCTGCGTGCGCCTTCGATGAGCTCGCGAGCGATCTTCAGGCGTTGTGCTTCGCCTCCGGAGAGTGTTGGTGCGGGTTGTCCGAGGCGCAGGTAGCCGAGTCCGACCTGCTGGAGCTGCCAGAGTGCCTGGCCGAGCTTGTCTTCGCGAATGAAGAATCGAATTGCTTCATCGATCGTGAGGTCGAGCACCTGTCGGATGTTCAGGTCCTTGTACGTGACCTCGAGAATGTCGCGCTGGTAGCGTCTGCCGCCGCACACATCGCACGGCACGAATACATCGGCCATGAAGACCATCTCGACTTCGACAACGCCATCGCCCTGACATGCCTCGCAGCGACCGCCCTTCACGTTGAACGAAAAGAATCCGGGCGTATAGCCGCGCTGTTTTGCGAGCGGCTGTTTTGCGAAGATGTCGCGCACGTAATCGAATGCCTTGATGTACGTGACGGGGTTCGAGCGCGGCGTCCGTCCAATTGGGGACTGGTCGACGAGCACGACCGCGTCGACGTGTCCAACACCGGCGAGCGTGTCGTAGGAGCCGATGGTTTCGCCGAGGTGCTGCTTTGCGCTGGTCTCGCCGCCGGACAGCTCGCGCTCGAGCGCACGGTACAGCACGTCGTGGACGAGCGAGCTTTTTCCGGAGCCACTCACACCGGTGACGACGGTCATTAGCCCGAGTGGTATGTCTGCATCAACGCCCTCGAGGTTGTTGATGCGCGCGCCGCGCAAGAGCAGACGCGGGCCCGTCGTCGGGCGATGGCGCGTGTTCATGGGCGTGGTATCGCGACCCGACAAAAATTTCCCGCTCGATGTATCTGCGTTGAGCAAATCTTCGTAACTGCCCTGGAAGACGATGGCGCCGCCGCGCTCGCCGCTACCGGGTCCGAGCTCGATGACGTGGTCGCCTGCGGCGATGGCAGCCGGGTCGTGTTCAACAACGACGACACTGTTCCCTGCGCTGCGCAATTGGCGGAGCAGATTCAGCAATCGATCGGTGTCGCGCGGATGCAATCCGATTGTGGGCTCGTCGAGCACATATAGTGTGTCCACCAGGCTCGAGCCGAGCGAGTTCGCGAGCGATATTCGCTGCGCTTCTCCGCCCGACAGCGTGCGTGTCTGGCGGTGCAATGACAGGTAGCCGAGCCCGACATCGTCGAGGAAACGCAACCGCGCGACGATTTCACGAGTGATGGGGACGGCAATGCCGCGCTCGAACTCGCTGAGAGGCGCTGGTATGAAGCCGCCATCGACGGGTTGATCGCCTCCGGCGACGTTCTCCGTCCAGACGCGCAGGTCCGCGATCGACATCTCGCTCGCATCCGAGATCGTGAGTCCCGCAACCCGGACGTACAACGCTTCGGGGCGCAGCTTCGCGCCGTTGCACTCGGGACACGTGTGCGCGCTCTGGTATCGCCTGAGGAAAACGCGGATATACTGCTTGTAGCGTTTTTCTTCTTTGCTCTCCAGAAATTTGATGACGCCCTGGAATTTGCGCGTGCCGTTGATGACGGCATCGCGAAACTTCGTGGGGAGATCCTTCCACGGCGTATCGGGAGAGAGTCCGTCCTGCTTTGCGAGTGCCATGAGCTTGTCGCGCGTCTTCTTGTACCGTGGCGTCTCCCACGGAGCGACGGCGCCTTCGCGGAGTGAGCGCGATGGATTCGGTACGATGAGTCCAGGATCGTACTCGAGTGTTGCACCGAAACCCGTGCAACGCGGACAACAGCCGTACGGGTTGTTGAACGAGAAGAAGCGCGGCGTGGGCTCGTAGAACTTCACTTCGGGATGATCGGGACAGCGGAATCGTTCACTGAAGCGAAGGCGCGCATCGTCATCGACCTTCACGATGACCACTTCGCCTTCGCCTTCCCGGAACGCTGTGGTCAGTGAGTCTGTGAGCCGCTCGCGCACATCGGCACTGACAACCAGGCGGTCGACGACGACCAGCAATTCGCCGGCGCCGGCCAGGTCGTAGCCGAGCCCGTCGGGGGTGTCGGCTTCAGTTTCACCGAGGTCGAGCATTTGTCCGTCAGCGAGCACGCGTACGAAACCGAGTGCGCGCAGGTTTTCTACGACGCGCTGGTGTCCGAGGCGCGCGCTGCGCGGGAGCGGAAACGCGACGAGCAGTTTCGTGCGCTTCGGGAGTGCGAGCACCACCGCTGCCGTGGACTGTACCGTGTCAGGACGCACTTCGCGGGCGCACACCGGACAGAGTGTGCGTCCTGCGCGTGCCCACAGCAGTCGCAGGTAGTCGTATGTCTCCGTCGCGGTGCCGACCGTCGAGCGACTCGTCTTGATCGGATTCTTCTGCTCGATCGCCACCGCGGGGCTGATGCCTTCGATGGAATCGACGGCAGGCTTCTCCATGCGCTCGAGAAACTGCTTCGCGTATGTGGAGAGCGATTCGACGTAGCGACGCTGTCCTTCTGCGTAGAGCGTATCGAATGCAAGAGAAGACTTGCCGGAGCCACTGGGACCCGTCAGCACGACCAGGGCACGACGTGGAATCTCCACATCAATGCCCTTCAAATTGTGCTGTCTTGCGTTGCGGATGAGAATGCGATCCTTCACGACACGCGCCGGAAAAGTTGTTGTGTACGTATGTCGAAAATTGCGATTGCAACCCTTTTACCCATCGTGGCTGTCAAAGATCAACAGAAGCGGGGGAAGCGGATCTGCAAGAAGGAGCCCGGGCGTGGTGACAGGGCCACATGCCCGGTTTGAAACCAGAAAGCGAAGGCCCGCGTAGGCATAGATATGAAGTACAACAAAGGTGC
>JBBQYT010000043.1:0-9006 GCA_038208385.1 Longimicrobiales bacterium
CTGTCGTAACAACAAAACCGTTGCCATCGATGATGCGATCGAGACGCGCTCGCGCAGAATCGGATGTCGGACGAATGGCGTCGCGCATTGCAGCGCGCTTCACGGGTGTCATGCGCGCATCGATCTCCGCCAGCTTGCGTGTGTACGCTTCGGGATCGAACGGATGACCTGCAAAGAATGGAGCAAGCGAAGGGACGCCAGCCTGGTAGTCTTCAATGAAGCGCGAGCCGGAGAGCGGCGCTGCGACAATGTCCAGGTTCAGATCCTGCGGTACTGCTGTAAACGTGCTCACTCGGGTGCCTTGTGATAGGGCTCGCCGCGCACGATGGTCCCGGCGCGGTACAACTGCTCAGCGAGGACGAGTCGCGCGAGCTCGTGTGGCATTGTAAAGGATGAAAGCGAAAGTCTTTTGTGCGCGCGATCGACTACATCGGTCGACAAACCGAAGGCGCCGCCAATCAGAAAGGCGGCGCCTGCTCGACTCTCGACCGAGAGCTGTTCCAGATACGCTGCAAGTCGCGAAGATGACCACGTCTCACCTGTACGTGTGAGCGCGACCGACGCGACGCCTGTCGGTACTTTTTCCATCAACCTCTCGGACTCGGCGCGTTGCACGGCAGCGGTGCTCGCCGTCCGTGCCGCGCGCTCCTCTTTGACTTCGATCGACTGCAGCGTCCAATACCGGGCCGCGCGTTTCTCGTATTCGGCAATCGCGCCAGCGAACTGCGCGCCGGGCCGACCGACAGACAACACCCAGAGCTTCACGACTGAATCCTAGGCGTAAACCCCGCGCAGCTTGTGCACGGCAGCAACGCGATCGATCGCAACCATGTAGGCAGCAGTCCGCATATTCACGTTGTGCTGTTTCGTATAGGCGAGAACGCCCTCGAACGAACGAATCATCACGTCATGCAGGCGCTCGTTCACAACGGCCTCGCTCCAGAAATAGCCTTCACGGTTTTGCACCCACTCGAAGTAGCTCACCGTCACGCCGCCCGCATTCGCCAGGATGTCGGGAATTACGAAAATTCCCTTTTCATCCAGGATCTGGTCGGCTTGCGCAGTCGTCGGACCGTTTGCGCCTTCGGCGATGATCTTCGCCTTGATGTTTGCCGCGTTTTTGCTCGTGATCACACCCTCGAGCGCAGCGGGCACCAGCACATCGACATCCAGCTCCAGGATCTGCTCGTTCGTGATCGGATCGCCCTGCGGGAAGCCCTCGAGGAAACGGTGCTCCTCGATCCACTTGAGGGCTTCTGCCACAGAAATGCCATTCGCGTTGTACACGCCGCCGGTCTTGTCGCTGAGCGCTACAATCGTGAGGCCTTCCGCCTCCAGCAGCTGCGCCGCAATCGACCCGACGTTGCCAAAGCCCTGAACCGCCACGCGCGTTCCCTGGAGCGGCATGCCCATCTCCCGGAGCGCTTCCTTCACCACAATTTGTACGCCCCGCCCTGTGGCCTCACGCCGACCAAGCGAGCCGCCCAGCACAATCGGCTTCCCGGTAACGACCGCCGTGACCGTGTGCCGGTGATGCATGGAATACGTATCCATGATCCAGGCCATCACTTGTTCGTTGGTGTTCACGTCGGGCGCGGGCACATCCGATTCCGGACCGAGGACTTCAATGATCGAGGCTGTGTAGCGGCGGGTCATTCGTTCCAGCTCACTTCGGGACATCCGGAACGGGTCGCAGATCACTCCGCCCTTGGCGCCGCCGAATGGAATGTTCACGACCGCGCATTTCCAGGTCATCCACGCCGCGAGCGCGGTGACTTCTTCGAGCGAGACCTGCATGTCATAGCGAATGCCGCCCTTGGCCGGACCGCGCGATGTGTTGTACAACACGCGGTACCCGCAGAACACCTCGATCTCGCCGTTATCCATGAGAACAGGGATCGTGACGGTGATCTGCTTTTCGGGATTGCGCAGGATTTTGTACAGGCCGGGGTCGAGATTGAGTAGCTCGGCCGCGCGATCGAAGCGTTGCATCATCGCTTCGAATGGACTGCCCTCGTTCGCCGCTACGGGCGGGACGAGCTCGATTTTACGAGCCGAACTCATGTGTTGGTCTTCCTCCTAAATCACTTCGGTGACCATGGACGTGTCCCGAAGAAAGTGCTCGTTGTCACGATACGGGTGGTCCACGTTGTAATGCAGACCGCGACTCTCTTTACGCGAAGTCGCGCACTGCACGATCAACAACGCCACTTCACACAGATTGCGCAGCTCCAGCAAACCCGCGTCCAGCGCGCCCGGAGCGAAAGCCGCGCCAACCCGCGCCTGCATGGTCCGCAGCTGCCGTTCAGCCTCCGCGAGCCGCGCATCACTCCGAACGATCCCCGCGTTCTCCCACATCAGCCATCTCAGCGCAGTCCGCTCCGCCGCCAGGTCGATCGCCTTGCCCTGACCCCTACCACTTCCGATGAACGGCACCGACTCCGCAACCTCAGGCATCGGCCGCCGAAGCTCCAAAGAAAGGCGCCCGTACGCTTTATGGCTGAATACCAGGGCCTCCAGCAGAGAGTTGGATGCTAGGCGGTTGGCGCCGTGTACGCCAGTGCAGGCCACCTCTCCAGCCGCATAGAGTCCCGCAAGCGATGTTTTGCCCAGCTCGTCCGTCCGCACGCCGCCACACGAGTAATGCGCTGCAGGAACCACCGGAATCGGCTCCGAGCGGATGTCGATGCCGCGCGCAGCGCACTCCGTCGAAATAAAGGGGAAATGCGATTCGATCGTTTCGCGCGGGATCGGCGAAAGGTCGAGCAGCACGTGCGAGTCACCGCTCTCTTTCAGCTGATGGTCGATGGTGCGCGCAACAATGTCGCGCGTGGCAAGCGAGCCCAGCGGATGCCCATCCATGAGCGGTTTCCCCCTCATCGTCCGCAGAACAGCACCCTCGCCGCGCACAGCCTCCGAGATCAGCACTGCGCGCTCCTCCGCCGGATACAGTGCCGTCGGATGAAACTGCACGAATTCGAGATTGGCTACTTCCACACCTGCACGGTACGCCATTGCAACGCCATCGCCCGTGGCGATATCCGGATTCGTCGTGTGCTTGTATGCGGTGCCGAGTCCGCCCGTCGCCATCAGCGTGAACCGCGCGCGGAACTCGATGAGCGTGTTGCTCCGCCGATCCAGCGTGATCGCCCCCGCACAGTGCCGCGCGCGCGTCTGCGGATCGAGTCCCGTCAACAGGTCGACGGCGAGGTGGTCTTCGAAGACGGTGACGCGGGGATGCTCGGCCAGTGCAGCCACGAGTGCGCGCTCGATCTCATGGCCCGTGAGGTCCGCAGCGTGCACGATGCGACGGCGTGAATGCCCGCCTTCGCGCCCGAGCGAAAAGTCATTCCCTTCCGTCGTAAACCGTGCGCCCCACTCGACAAGCTCGCGAATACGAGCCGGACCTTCGCGCACGAGCTCGACAACGGCGCCGTAGTGACACAACCCCGCGCCGGCCAGCACCGTATCGCGTATGTGAAGCTCGAACTCATCATCGGAGCCAAACACACCGGCAATGCCGCCCTGCGCATAGTTCGTATTCGAGCGCGCGCGCTCCTTCTTCGTGATGACCGCAACGCGTGCGCTGTCCGCCGCTTTCAGCGCGAAGCTCAGCCCGGCAATGCCACTGCCAATCACAAGGACATCCGTCTCGTGTGTTGTCATGACGGCAACACGCGGTCGAGCATTTCCGTCAGCACGGCTTTTCCATCATCGAACACCAGCTCCTGCTCGAGCACGAACAGCTCCAGGTCCCGGCCCAGCGCGCCCAGTTTCACTGCATCTTTTTCGGTAGTCAGAACAGGCCTTCCATTGGCCGCAATGCGAATCGCTTCCAGATCGCGGCGATTGTAGTCATGATGATCGCGAAACCGGAATGTTTTGTCGAACACTCCGCCCGCGCGCCTCGCATCGTCAAAAAAGCCCTCGGGGTTTGCAATCGCAGCAGATGCAATGCCGCTGCGCGGCGATTCGTGCGCGCCAGTCTTCCATGCGCGCCAGCGCGTCGGCAGCAGGGATGCGCCAATGATGGGTATTTGCTTCGCGACGCTGGCCACTTCGGCTCTCACCCGCGCAACATCCGCACTGCCCGCACCACGATGCATCAGAACGATGATGGTCGCTCGCTGCAACGCCGCAGGCGATTCACGCCACGGCCCGCGCGGCAACAAATGCGGATGGGCATCCCATGATTCGACGGGCACCAGCACAATATCGACATTGCGCGCAAGCCGTCGGTGCTGAAAGCCATCGTCGAGGATCAACGCGTCCGCACCTTCGCTTACAGCTTCGTGCGCACCCATGATCCTGTCGCGCTCTGCAACGACCGGCACATCCGGATTCCACAGCTTGTGCAGCTGTGGCTCGTCCGCCGCATAGCCGCCGTGCAGCACACCGGGCTGCGCGCCGCGCGACGCATAGTACTCCACCAGCCAGCGCGTGAACGGCGTCTTCCCCGCACCGCCCACCAGCAGGCTGCCGACGCTGATGACGGGGACATCCAGTTCGATGATCGTCGCTGCGCGCACGCCGCTACTATACGACGTGTTGCGCAAGCGTATGGCCGCACGGTACGCGAGCTCCGCGGGCGCCAGCGCAGTCGCCAATGCGCGACCGGGCCAACCGAGCTCGCTACGCCAGAAACGCTCGACAAATGCACTCATCGAGGCTCGACCGATGCCATCACACTGCGCATCGACTGCTCGACATCTTCGGTCCGCGCCTGCAGCGCTTCCGGAGAAAGATCCCGATCGACGAACAGCGGAGGTCCGAACGCGACGCGAATGCGCGCAAACGGCTTTGGCACAAGAAAGCGATCCCAGCTTTTCAGCCACCACGCGCTCGGCGTCCACGCCGCAGCTGGAATCAACGGCGCACCGGTCATCTGCGCTGCGAGCAATGCTCCGGGTTTGACCTTCTCGCGCGGGCCGCGCGGTCCATCGGCCGTGATTGCAATCGACTGTCCACCGCGCGCAAGCTTGACAATCTGGAGCAACGCGGCACTGCCGCGCCGGCTGCTCGACCCGCGCACCGCCGTGTAGCCCCACTTCTCGACTATGCGCGCTATGTATTCGCCATCGGCAGACTGGCTGATCAGCGTTGCAGAATTAAGGTGACGATATCCATAGCTCAGCGGCAGCAGCCGGCTGTGCCACAACACGAAGATCACAGGCTTCCCAGTCCTCAAGAACCGTTCGTAGTTGTCCTCGCCTGCGCGTTCGAAGCGCACTGTCGCCATCAAACCGCTAAGCAACGCGCCACCAGTCGTTGCAATTACTGTCTGCTTGAGCGAAAGCTCACTCATGCGCGATGCTCGACGAGATCAGCCGCGAGCTGCGCCACACGTTCAGCTGCAGACGTGCCGGCCTGTCCGGGAGCAGCGAGCGCTGCGTGCACACGCGCCAGCCCATCCAGAGCGCGCTGACGCTCGGGCGAGTCGAGTGACAGGTACGGAGCGAGCGCGGAAGACAGCGCGCTTGGATTCGCATCGTGCTGCACGAGCTCCGGCATGAGCCGGTCCCCAGCCACGAGGTTGACGAGCCCAATGTGGTCGACGCGCACAAGCTTTCGTGCAAGCCAGTAGCTCACCGGATGCATGCGATACGCGATCGCCATCGGTGTGCCTGTCAGCGCAGCTTCGAGCGTAGATGTGCCAGACTTCACGAGCGCCGCGCGTGAATGCGTGAGCAGCTCACGCACCTCCGGAGCGCGCGCGTATGGTGATGCGGTATACATCTCGGCGGCAACGGTCGCCGAGCTCGCGATCACCGGCTGCACATAGGGGTGCTGCGCCTTGACCCTGCGTGCCGTTTCAACGAACAGATCGAGATGATGCGCGACATCCTGCGCGCGCGAGCCGGGAAGCAGCGCGAGGATCGGACGCTCCGGGTCGAGTCCCATCGATGCGCAGAACGTTGCGCGATCCGCGCGCACCGGCGGCCTGTCGAGCAGCGGATGCCCGACAAACAGCACGTTCGCACCTGCAGCGCGGAAGATGGATTCCTCGAACGGAAGAACTACGGCGAGGCGATTGGTGTTGCGCGCGAGCTGGCGTGTGCGGCTGCGATGCCACGCCCACACCTGCGGCGCGATGTAATACAGCACGGGCACGTGTGCGCCATGCGCCTGCTTGGCGAGGCGCATGTTGAACCCGGGATAATCGATCGGAAGAACGAGGTTCGTACGGCGTGCGCGCATCTCGTGCACGACGCGCTTCAGCAGGCGCAGGAAGAACGGGACTTTGCTCAGAACCTCTGCGAAGCCCATTACTGCGATTTCGCGAAAATCCGCCAGTAATTCGACGCCGGCCGCGGCCATGTGTGGTCCGCCCAGTCCGAACAGCTTCGCGTCAGGCCAGCGCGCGTGCAGCGCGTACGCTACCGCAGCGCCGTGCTGGTCTCCCGACGGATCTCCCGCCGACAGCAGGACGACCGGCGCGGACATCTCAATGACTGAAGCGCAGCAGGTACCAGATCGCGAGCACGACGACAACCAGCAGGAACAACATCGCCCACGGCGACATCGCTCGAGCTGGCTTCAGCGGGCGCAGTGGCCCGCGCGGACCCATCGGGTCAAGTGGATTGATCGAGGGAGACACGGTGACCGATCCTTTCAATGATGTCGAGTGCAACGGCAAGTGCGCGGCGGCCATCATCGCCCGTAACGGCGACCGGCGCCTTTCCCTGTACCGCCGAGACAAAACTTTCCAGCTCGCAGCGCAGCGGCTCTGCACCATCGCCGCGCAGCGGCACACGCTCTACGATCTGCGCAATGCTCTCCGCGGAAACCGGCGTGCCAATCGAAAGCTCGACGCCGGGCTTCAGCCGCAGAAACGACCCTTCGCCAGTCGCGAGGTCGAGACTGATGTAACCCGATCGCTGGAAGAACCGGATCTTTCGCATACGCTCGAATGATATGCGGCTCGCGGTCAGGTTGGCGACACCCCCGCCGGAAAACTCCAGCCGCGCATTCGCGATGTCAGGGCTCGCAGTAAGCACGGGCACGCCGACGGCAGACACCGAAACTACCGGCTGGCGCACGAGACTCAACACGAGATCCAGGTCGTGAATCATCAAGTCCAGTACAACTGCGACATCCGTTCCGCGCGGGCCGAACGGAGCCAGCCGATGACTTTCTACGAACAGCGGAGCCTCGATGTACGGCTCGCAGGCGCGCAGCACACTGTTAAACCGCTCCACGTGGCCGATCTGCACGGTCACGCCGGCGACAGCCGCCGCTTCCAGAATCCGGTCGGCAGCGTCGAGTGTAGGCGCAATCGGTTTTTCGATCATGATGTGCACGCCACGGCCAATTGCAGCGCTCGCAACACTCTCGTGTCCGAGCGTCGGCACGGCGATCACGAGAGCGTCCACGCCACCCAGCAGATCTTCAAGCCTGCCGAACGTGGGTACGCCGAGCGCGGCCCCCACGGTCGAAAGACGGTCTCCGTCGAGATCGTGGATGCCGACGAGATGCGCATCAGGGAGGTCACGTAACAAGCGGGCGTGATGGAAGCCGAGGCTCCCAACGCCCGCTACACCAACATTGAGGCGGTTCAAATGGACCTCAGACGGTGACGCCGCGCTCGCTGGCCTCAATGAAAGCCAGGAAACGCTCGACCTCGGGATGAAGATCTACAATCTCGAGACGAGCCTGCTCCACAGCCTGCGTGATATTCAGGGCGGATTGGAAAAACAAACGGTAGACGCGCTTCAGATCGCGCCGCAGCTCATCGGAGAAGCCGCGCCTCTGCAGGCCGATCGAATTGAGCCCGTACAGCTTCAGCGGACTCCCGGATGCACGCACGAACGGTGGCACATCCTTCGGCACGCGTGACGCGCCCCCGACAAAAGCATGCGCACCGATGCGCACGAACTGATGAATCGCAGTCATCCCGCCAACGGCAGCCCACTCTTCGATCTCGACGTGGCCGCCCATGTTGACTGCATTGGCAATGATGACGTGGTCGCCAATCACACAATCATGGGCTATGTGCGCATAGGCCATGATGAGACAGTCACTGCCGACTTCCGTACGACCGCGCGCGGACGTGCCCCTGTTCAGCGTCGCGAACTCGCGAATCGTCGTGCGATCGCCAATGACGAGCTGCGTGAACTCGCCCGCATACTTCAGGTCCTGAGGGTCGCCGCCAACGACCGCGCTCGAGTGTACGTTGCAGTTGCGACCGATGACGGTGTCACGCTCGATGACCGCGTGGCCACTGACGCGCGTGCCATCGCCGATTACAACGTTTGGGCCGATGACGGCGTACGGGCCGATCGCGACATCCTCGCCGATGTCCGCACTCTGATCTATTACTGCACTTGGGTGGATCTCATTGACCTGCGAGACCTTCGCGTTGAGCATTCCGGAAATCTCCTTCAACGGTCTACGATGCGAGCCATCATTTCCGCCTCTGCCACTACCTGCCCATCCACCAGCCCTACGCCTCGCATCTTCGCAACCGAAGTCCGCAGCTGAATGACCTCGATCTCGAACCGGATCTGATCGCCCGGCACGACGGGACGACGCCACTTTATTTTGTCCGCGGACATGAAGTAGACCAGCTTGTCTTCAGGCCGCTCGATCGCGTCCATCAGCAGCATTCCACCTACCTGCGCCATCGCTTCAATGATCAGCACGCCCGGCATGATCGGGTGACCCGGAAAATGTCCCTGAAAGAACGGCTCGTTGATCGTCACGTTTTTCAGTCCGACAATGCGCTTGTTCGGCTGGAATTCGATAATGCGATCAACCAGAAGGAACGGGTACCGATGTGGCAGGTACCGCATGATCTTCTGGATGTCCGCAACCGGCATCCCGTTAGCGCGCTTGCCCGATGACAGCATCTCTCGCGCCAACGCAACATTGCCCGCATGACTCGGTCGTTCCGTAACGACGTGCCCCTGTATACGACTCCCGACCAGTGCAAGGTCCCCTATTACATCGCCGATCTTGTGCCGAACGAACTCATCCGGAAAGCGCAGCTCGCCTTCTACAAGCCCG
>JBBQYT010000044.1:0-8929 GCA_038208385.1 Longimicrobiales bacterium
GTGCGGTGGCAGCATCCGGAGCACGGACTGTTGTTGCCGGCATCCTTCATCGGACTGGCGGAAGAGACGGGGCTGATCGTTCCGCTCGGGCTCTGGGTCATGCGCACGGCGATGCTGCAATATCAGGAGTGGCGCAAGCTCGACGTGGAGCACGCTCCGACGATCAGCGTGAACCTTTCGTCGCGGCAGATTCTGCAGCCGGACTTCATGGATCGAATCGATGTGCTGCTTCAGGAGACGGGTGCGAGTCCACGCGGACTCGAGCTGGAGATCACCGAGAGCGTGTTCATGGAGAATGCCGACCACGTCTCGCAGATGCTGGCGCAGCTGCAGAAGCGTGACTTCCGCCTGTGCATCGACGATTTCGGGACCGGCTACTCGTCGCTCAGCTATTTGCAGCGCTTTCCGATCGACCGCTTGAAGATCGACCGGTCTTTTGTCAGCGGAGTTGCGGCGGGCGGCGGCGATCTCGAGCTTGTGAATACGATCGTGGCCCTCGCCCGGAACCTGAGCATGGATGCCGTCGCCGAAGGCGTAGAAACGATGGAACAGCTGGAGCGGCTGCGCGATCTGGGCGCACGGTACGCGCAGGGATTTCTGTTCTCGCGTGCGGTAGAAAGCCAGCGTGCTGTGGCGTTCGTCCGGTCGGGCCAGGTGGAGCCTGTCCCCGTGGCCGCGGATGAAACCTCGCCGGGCTGAACGGCGTATGAATGAGTGAGGTTGAACCACTACTCTCGGCACACCCGAAGGAGCGGCACATGTTCGGTTTGATTGCTTTCATTGCGGCCACTGCGGCTGCTGGATTGGGCTACCTCCAGGCACGTGGTTTCGTAAGGCGCCGCCTGCGGTACGTAGAGGGCGTGCATAGCCTTCGTGCCCCGCTCATCGCCGGATTTGCAGCACTCTGCGTAGCGACGCCGATCGTATGGGTTCTGCCGATCGTTGGTGCAGGTACCGCGGTGCTCTTTGGAATTGGCGTTGGCGCGGGCGTGTCCGCCGGGTCCAAGGACATTCAGCAGCGCCGCCTCGAAGCGTAACATGAACAAGATGCGGGCAGCGGACTCCAGGTCCGCTGCCCGCAAACGATCCGGCTTCCGCAGGTTGATCCCGCCTCATATCTTTGCCGTTCCAAGCCCGCTCCACCTCCCAAACACACAGATTCAATGGCGACCGTTCTCGAGCCACCGCCGGCGCGCGCACGCAGCGAAGCTGCCACTCCGTTCACGCGCGGATCCGTATTCGTGCGCTGGCTCATCGTACTCGCAGTGCCGGCGCTCGTGCTCGTCATCCCGCCTCCGCCCGGCGTAGAGACGAACGGCTGGCGGCTGTTTGCGATTTTCAGCGCGACAATCGGCGCGATGATTCTGCAGCCGCTGCCGACCGGCGCAGTCGTGCTGCTCGGAGTCAGTGCAGTCGCGATCTTCAAGGTGCTCACGCCTGCCGTGGCGCTGGCCGGCTACGCCGATCCAATCGTGTGGCTGGTACTGTGCGCGTTCTTCATTGCGCGCGGGCTCATCAACACGGGACTCGGACGGCGCATCGGTTTTACCTTCATTCGAATATTCGGACGCACATCGCTCGGGCTCGGGTATTCGCTGGTCATCACGGACACGTTGCTTGCGATGGTGATTCCATCCGTCGGCGCGCGTTCGGGCGGCATCATCTTCCCCACGGCAAAGAGCATCGCCGAGGCGTACGACTCCTATCCCGGTGAGAGCGCGCGCAAGCTCGGTGCGTTTCTGATGGCGCTGGTCTATCAGTGCGAGGTTGTCATTTGCGCGATGTTCCTCACAGGCCAGGCATCCAACCCGCTAATTGCCGGATTTGTGAAGCAAGTCACCGGCGTTGAGCTCACCTACACGCGCTGGATGGTTGGCGCAATCGTGCCCGGCGTGCTGTCCCTAATCGTGATTCCGCTCCTGATCTACAAAGTGTATCCGCCGGACGTGCGCAGGACGCCGGACGCACCGCGTCTCGCTGCCGAAGAGCTGGGCAGGATGGGACCGATCGGGCTGAATGAGAAAATCATGCTCACGACACTGGCCGGCATCCTTCTCCTGTGGCTGACGATCTCGTTTCACAAAATCGATTACGCACTCATTGCATTGCTCGGCGTCTGCGTCCTGCTAGTGACGAACGTGTTGAAGTGGAGCGATCTGTTGTCGGAGCGTCCCGCGTGGGATGTTTTCATCTGGTACGGCGGCCTGTTGGCTCTCGCGAAGGCACTGGGCTCGAGTGGCATAACGAAGTGGTTTGCAGGCGAGGCTGCAGGATTTGCAGGAGGCTGGTCGTGGGGCGCGGCACTCGTGCTGCTGCTCCTGATCTACTTCTACGTCGCGTACGCATTCGCAAGCATCACTGCGCACGCAACGGCGATGTACATTCCTTTCCTCGTTGTCCTGCTGGCAGCCGGTGCGCCGACGTATGTAGCAATCCTCACACTTGCGTATTCATCGAACCTGAGCGCATCGCTCACGCATTACGGAACCACACCCGCACCGATCTATTTCGGCGCGGGGTACATCCCGCAGCGTACGTGGTGGAAGCTCGGGTTTTTGACATCGATTCCGAATCTGCTGATCTGGACCGTCGTCGGGCTGGCGTGGTGGAAGCTGCTGGGCTGGTGGTGAGCGGCTATGCCTTCGCGTTCGCTTTCATCATTGCGACAAAGCTGCGGGCCAGCTCCGGCTGAAACTCGAAGCCCGCGCGCTCTTCGATGAATGACAGCGCCAGCTCGTCGGGCCAGGCCTTTTTGTAGGGACGCGGCGTCCGCATCGCATCGAAGACATCACAGATCTGGATCAGCATGCTGGCCGTGTGCGACTTGCGCGGAAACTTGAACGTCGGGTAGCCGCCGCCATCCAGTCGCACGTGATGCTCGTACGCGGCGATCGCCGGCAGATCGAGGTTGTCTTCCGATGCCAGCACTGCGCGCGCACCGTGAATGGGATGCTGCTTCAGAATGGTTCGCTCGTCCTCGGTGAGCGGCGTCGACTTCGTGAGCAGATCTTCCGGCGTGAACACTGCGCCGACATCGTGCAGCAAACCCGCGAGACCCACCGCCAGCACATCGGCGCCGCTGTGGCCGGTGAACCCGGCAGTCGCCATCACGAGCAGTGAGACGTTCAGTGCGTGCGTGGCGGGATAATCTGCCGCATCGCGCAGCGGAACCTGGATGAGCTGCATGGGGTCCTGCGCGTGCAGCGCAACGTACAGTGATTGTACGATGGCCTTCGCCTCCGGCGCCGGGAACGTGTTCCCCGCCGCAATCTCCTGAAGCACCCAGCGCATCGCGCCGAGCTCTTCCTCCAAGCCTTCCGTCATGACACTGCTCATGCTGCACCCACTGCAGCGCGCACATCATCTTCCTTCGCGCTTCGTGCAAGATCGAGGAACACAGACGCACGACGCTCGCGCGGCCAGCCCGCATTCAATGCAGACAATGCCGCAAGCATCTCGGGTGATCTGCTCGCGAGCTTCGGCTTGTTCCAGAAATTCCTGCCGCCATCCACGAGCTTCAACAACGCCTCCAGCGCGAGCCCGGACTTCGAGCGCTGCAACAAACGGATCGCAATCAAACGCATGTCCGGCGGAAAATCGCTTTCAGCAATGCGCTTCGTCAGCAGTGGCACTGCAGCTTCAGAGCCGTAGTCCGTAACCGCCATCAGACCGATACGCACGAGACTGATGTCCGTCTGCTTGAGCGCGGAAAGAATCGCCTGGTCACGCTTTTCCGGAATCTTCAACAGAAAGCGAATCGCTTCCTTGCGCACGCGATCGTCCACGTGTCCGGTGTACGTCTCGAGCGACAGGTCGTCGGGCCAGTACTCGAGCTCGCTCAGCAGCGCGAGCAGATTGCGCTCGACATACCAGCGCTTGTCCTGCAGACGCTCCACTACAAGTGGACCCAGCTCGGTGCCCATGCGAGACAAACGATCGAAGATGCCCTGCCGCACTTTTCGCGATTGCGACTCCGCCATTTCATCCAGCAGCAGGCGGGCGGCATTGATCCCCATTGGCTCCAGCAGTCGCTCCACCACCTCGAAGTCCACCGGCTCGCTACGCAATGCAGCGCGCAACAGCGTCGGCGTGGCCAAATGATGAATAATCTGGCGTACCGCCTCGTTCTCCTTCGGCGCCGCCTTCAAAATCTCAAGCAGATCGCGCAGACGGCCACCATCCACCATCGTCGATACGGACGTCCACACTGCACTGCCCATCGCATCGATTTCGACACTCATCTGCACGACGCGATCCGCATCCGCACCGCCGAGCGCCGTCATCTGAGACGCGGGCTGCTGCTCCGAAAACATTTGCGCGAAGCTGTAGCTGTCCGGCGCAACCAGCCACCAGCGGGCAATCAGATCGCGTACCAGCTGTCGAAATCCACTCCCCGCTGCGGTGCGCAACGGCTCTGCAGCTGAAGTCGCCTGTGACGCGAGCTTCGACAACAAGCGAACGAGCGGCGGCGACAGCTTCTGTTTGCGGGGATCGATGCCCGAAAGCACGAACTGCAGAACCACGTCCGGCATGAAGCCTTCATTGAACTCGATCAGATAATCGCGACGCGCCATCGAATCGCCCGCAAGAGATGCAATGCGGCGCAACACCGCCGGCGACAATGCACCCACGAGCTGCGAAACGCGTTCCCGCATCTCTGCACTCGAGTCGCGATGGTCGTGACGAAGCTCCTGCGCGAGCAGCACGAGACGCCGAACCACTTCCGCATCGTACGCGTCCTCCGCGGCGTGCGCGTTGATCGCCCCCGCTACAGACTCCGGCTTCGAGGCGGTGCCGGGCGCGCCCATCCCCAGCGCCACCCCGGCAACGTCGTCCCACAATTCCTCAGAGTGCGTCATACGCTCGGTACAAATTCAATCCCCCGATCCGGGTCACCGTGGCCCGAATCCCCTTGTGCCGCAACCGCGCGGCACTGTAGAAAAGTCTGGAAAGTCCCGAATTATGGGCTGCCGGAATTGCCCCCGCCAGTCATGGGGGGATCGTCCTGTCGCGTTCTGGAACATCCGTTCCTCTCCGATGGTATAATACCCTACCACATAACGATTTACGCCACCTCACGACGCGGAGGAGCCAATGCAGTTTCGACACCGGTTCCGGGCGCACAGCACCGCCGCGGCCTTCATGGCTGCAGTGCTGTTCCCTGCGTTGGTCGCAGGCGAGGGCGAAGTGCGGGTGAGCGCGGGCGAAGTGCGTGTGAGCGGGGAGACGCCTGCGCGTATTGCGGGGATGGATCCAGCAGGTCTCGCGCGTGTGGATTCGGCGATTTATCGCGCGATCCGCGCAGGCGCGACGCCGGGCGCATCTCTGGTAGTTGGACGCGGCGGTGAGATCGTGCGTTTGCGCGGCTATGGCCGGATCGATTGGGAGAAGGGCTCGGCGCACGTCACCGACTCGACACTTTACGACCTGGCATCGCTTACGAAAGTTGTTGGTACTACGACGGCCGTGATGCTGCTCGTGCAGGACGGCCGGCTCAACCTCGAGTCGCCTGTTGGGCGGTATCTGTCCGATTGGCCGTTGTACGGACCGAAGGCGGTGATCACGGTACGCGATCTTCTCATGCACACGTCCGGACTGCCTGCGGGCGCGGACCTGTGGGGAATGCGCGGTGATCGCGCGGACAAGCTGCGCCGATTGCAACACATTCAGCTCGTTGCGGCCCCGGGCACGCGCACGATCTACAGCGATGTCGGGATGATTCTTTTGGGCGATGTCGTAGAATCGATCACGCATCAGCGTCTCGACAATTTTCTGGAGCAGCGTGCATTCCGTCCGCTCGAGATGGCGGACACGCGCTTCAATCCGCTCGTACCTCTGATGGCACTGCTGCCGACCGGCTTCAACAACATGGGGCAGCTTCCAGCGACGATCCTGCCCGTGCGCCTCGACGCTGCAGCGCCGCTCGGGTTTTACAATCCCGCGATGAACGGGTCGTTCTTTCGCATTGCATTGGGAAGCGATGGCGCAGTGGCGTTGAACCGCATCGCGCCGACCGAGATCGACACCGAAGTTCGTCGCACACATTTGCACGGTGAAGTGCACGATCTCAATGCAGCAGCGCTCGACGGCGTTGCCGGACACGCGGGACTCTTTTCGTCGGCGCGGGATCTCGCACACTTCGGTCAGATGATGCTGGATGAAGCGCGCGGCGAGCGTGGCGATGTTCTGCACACGGCCCTCGTGCGCGAGTTCACCGAACGTGATGGCGAGGCGACGCGGGCACTCGGCTGGGAGTTTCCGTCGGGCCGCTCTTCGGCGGGCAAATTCTTTTCGGCCGAATCGTTTGGTCATACAGGATTCACCGGGACGAGCATCTGGATCGACCCTGAGCACGACGTGTTCGTCGTGCTGCTCACGAACCGCGTGGATCCAACTTCGAAAAACCAGAAGCATCTCGCGTTGCGACGTGCGGTTCACGATGCGGTTCAGCTCGCAGTGATGGATCAGACGATCGCGATGCGAGACGGCGCCAAATAAGCAAAGAGGCGGACCGGAATGGTCCGCCTCTTGGTTTTGCGGCCAGCGACACGGGCCCTACAGACCCAGTGCTTCCTTCACGTTGATGCGACCCTCGCCGTAGAACGGATCGTGGTTGCGCGGTCCGAGGTCATCCGCAGTGTTTTCCATGCGTCGGCGAATTCTGGCCGGATCGTTGTGGCCGAGCTTGTCGACGAGCAGCGCTGCAAGACCCGCTGCGTGCGGCGACGCCTGGCTCGTGCCGCCGTAACCAATGATGAAGTTGCCCGCGGAGCACGGGAAATCGAGAACGGCGCCCGTTTCGGTAAACTCGACGAGGTCATGCGAGCACAGTGAATACACGAAGCTGAAGTTCGTGCCATCCGGATTACCGTTGCCGCCCGGCGCTGCAACGCTGATTGAGTGCTTGCCGAAGTTCGTGTAGAACGCAGGCGCATCGATGTTCGTCCATGGTCCGTTCACAGTCGCGCGTGACGTCGGGCCGGTTGCGGAGACGCAGACGACGTGCGGTGCATCGCAGTATGCGGCAAACGTGTTGCCATTATGATCCAGATCTTCCGCTTCATTGCCCGCTGCAACGACAACGAGGGTTCCCTTCCTCGACGTGTAGTTGAACACCTTGTTGATGAGCTTCACCAAACGGCCGTTGCCTGCCTTCGGGAACGATCCACCGAGACTCATGTTGATCACATCCGCATTGTGATCGGCAGCGAACAGAATACCGCTCAACACGCCGCTCGTGAAGCCGCTTCCCTGAGCGTCCAGAACCTTCACCGCGAAGATCGTGACCTTCGATGTCACGCCGGCGAACGCAATGCCGTTCGACGTCACGACGGACGCGACGTTGGTGCCGTGACCATTCAGGTCTGCAATCGGAAGACGGCCCGGACGGTACGTCGCGAGCAGGCTGTCATCGCTCGGGACGAACGAAATGGAATTGGCGACATCCACGTGTCCGTTCAGATCCAGTGATGAGTAGTCGACGCCCGTGTCGAGAATCGCAACGCGCGTCGTAGTCGAGCCCAGCTTTCCTGCCGCCCACGCATTCTGCGCATTGATGACACGCATGTCCCACTGACGCGCGAACAGAATTGCACCCGTTGGATCTGCCGCGCTCGATGTGCGCACCCCCGACAGCGGCTCGATCGCCGAAGGCTTGTCAGACAGCGAGAACGATGCGTCGAGCTCGATCTCATCCACGCCCGATGACTTGCCAAGCTGCGTGGCCGCCGCGTCCGTGAGGCCCTTCACGATCGCAATGCCTGCGTCTGAATGTACCAACTGAATTTGCCCGCCGAGCGAAGCAACCTTCGCCTCGAAGCCCGAAGGCTTGCCACCACTGAAGGAAACAACGTAACGTCCGCTTCCATTCGCAGGGGTGACCACCGCCGCGCTCGGCGTGAACGGACCCTTCACCGGTGCAGTGGAATCGCCTGCGCACGCAGTAAGTCCGGCGAGCGCAAAAAGCATGGTTGTGTAGCGGATGTGACGGGTCATGGGGCTCCTGATGATGGGAGAGTCCGGGCATCGCGCCGGTAGCGTGTTCTTGGCAGGGCGAGTCTGATGGCAGCGTCCGGGGACCCTGCGGATCAAACAGCGATCCGTTGCCAAAGTGGTTTGAAAGTTTGCCGTACAGGGAGGCGAATTCAACGCACCGAAAGTAGGCAGCACGAAGTGGGTGGTCAATTGTTTTGGGACAAATGCGGGGAGGGTCGCACCATTCTGGTGCATGGCGGCCAACGCAGCGGCGGCCTACAATGTGCCCAACGAGTCGTTCGCGCCATTGCCCGGGGGCGGGTGAAGCGCATGAATTATTTCATTGGAGGGTTGCACCATGAAGCGTTCCCTGATGCTCACGGCCGCTCTGGCGGTCACATTTGCGGCGTGCTCGAAGAAAACGGAGACCAAGGAGAGCACGACGGTGATCGATACGGCGGCCACGCCGGTGGCGGCCCCTGCACCGGAAGCGGCGGCACCGGTGACGACGGATACTTTCATCCCGAGGCCTGCTGCGTGCGGGCCGACCACGACTGCGTACTAAAGGGCAAGGTGGCCGGATGCAAAACGCGCCGCGGGATCAAATTCTCGCGGCGCGTCTTCGATTTTTAGGAAACAGTGACCAGCGTCACGAAGGATCGGCGACGGCAGGCGCTTTTGCGGGAGTGTTGGAGTCACGCCAGTAAAGGTCAGTGCGCCAGTACATTCCCCGCTCGGGTTTGACCGGGCATCGCAGCACGCGAGCGACGATCTGGGTCTGCTCGAAAAGCTTGCGATCGTTGAACTTAACCGGAAATAGGTGCTCCTGGCCGCAGAAGCGGCACAAGAAGAAAACAGCCATTTGAGAGCTTTCTCAGGGGGGGCTTCGCGAGGTACTGTAAAGATAGCCGTTGTGACCCTCCGAACATAGGGCTGGAACACAGGCAGTGTATGT
>JBBQYT010000045.1:0-8921 GCA_038208385.1 Longimicrobiales bacterium
AACAGCAGCGAATCGATTCGCAAGACGGCTGCACGCGCCTGCGCCACGGCGCGACTCGAGCGGACGGTGTCCGCTTCCCAGGTCGTGACAAGCAGCTTCGTCCCCAACACGCTCCAGCTGCGCGTGAACGGCATTGCTTCCTGCGCGTGCGCCGACCCACTCATAGTCAGGAGAAGGTAAAACGCGACGAGCAATGACCTGGTCATTCCGCAGGGAACCCGCAATTCGAGGGCTGAGCTTGTAATTCGCCTGAAAGACTTACGCGCCTGTGCGCGTGGCGGTCAAGCCACAGAGACGTTAACCTTCGCGCGACGCGAAGGAGTTCGTTCGCGCGACGCGAAGGAGTTCGTTACCACATGGGAGGCGGGATGGCATTTCTGCCGTTGAAACCGGTTGCAATTGGCGCTGATGCAGAACACGCATATGACGAGTGGCTCGCATCCCTGCGTGCAGAATTGGACAAGCAGGATTGCGATCGCAACGAGCTCTGCCGTCGCGTCCTGACCGAGATCTATTACCCTGCATACGTGAATGCTGCGCCGGAGTCACTGCCGCCCGCGACGCGCATTGCGCTCCTCCAAATGGATGCGCGCAACATCACGTTCGAAGCGGAATACTACGCCGACATCGATCCCGATAAATACGCGCGCGTAAAACCGCTGCTGTGGCTCTGGGAGATGTTCGACAAGAGCCCGCTCGGAGAGAACGTCCACCTCGGCGTGCTGTTCCGTCGCATGCTCGCTGAAAAAATCTTCAAGCGCTGCGGCAAGAACTTCAAGTGCTTCCATTTCGTGAAATTCTCGTACGGATACAATATGGATGTGGGCGATGGCGTGGTGGTTCATCGCCATGTATTGCTCGATGACCGAGGCGGCATCTCGATCGGTGACGGATCATCCGTCGCGGACTTTACCAACATTTACAGCCACAACCATTCGCTCGCCGACGGGCGCGACGTCGACACTCCACAAACCGTGCTCGGCAAAAGCGTCCGCGTCACCTACCACGCCACCATCCTCGCCGGCGTGCAAATGGCCGACGATTCAATGCTCGGCTCAATGGGCGTCGCCACAAAAAACATCGCCTCCGGCGAAGTCGCCATCGGAATCCCTGCAGTGCCCAAACTCAAAAAACCGATGCCCGCGGATCGGCCGAAACACGAAAAGACCGTAGATCCCCTCGTCACCGAGTAGCTTCGAAAACAGCGACTGGCATTTTTCACCGCAGAAGACGCGGGAGACGCGGAAGACAGCCAATTCATTCCGCACCTGGCGTTCTTCCGCGTCTTCCGCGTCTTCCGCGATGAAACATGCCGGGGATGTTCTTTCTATTGCGGATCCATAACCAAAGAGTTATGGTTCAGCCATGAAAACAGCGTCTGAAACCCTGTTGAACGGAAACCGACCAATGAACGAAACCGCCGCAGCAGCTCGCACGCTCGTCGTCGAGCAGGACATGCCGCATCCGCCGGAGAAGGTGTGGCGCGCTCTTACGGAGAGTGGGCTGATGGAGAAGTGGCTCATGAAGAACGATTTTCAGTCTGAAGTCGGGCGCAAATTCAATTTCCGTGCGGATCCGATGCCTGGTAAGTGGAACGGTGTAACGGACTGTGAGGTGCTGGCCGTGGAGCCGAACAAGCGGCTGTCGTATAGCTGGAATTCGTCGGGCGATGAGGCTGAGAACGGAATGAAAACGGTCGTCACGTGGACGCTCACACCCACCGATAGTGGTGTGCACGTTCGTATGGAGCAGTCAGGATTCCGGCCCCAGGATGATTTCTTCTACAAGGGCGCAACGTACGGCTGGCAGAAGATGGTTACCACGCTGGAGAGCGTCGCCGCTGGACTGTAGAAAACGGATTGATGCGCGATCGGCGGGAGGCGGGAGCACGCTAACACACGCGCTCCTGCCTTTTTCGTTTATTTGTCGCTCGTGACTTTCGACCTGGAGCGCTTCAGCTCTTTCCTTGCAGCATCCACTTCTTTTTTCAGCTCTTCTTTTCGGTAGTCATCGAGCACTTCATTGTTGAAGCGGGTGTGCACGTAGACGGCGACTGCTTTTTCTGCGTGGTTGGCGCCGGGCGCGTGTGCTTCGTGCAATGCGCGCACGAACGTGAGCGGCGGCGTTGAGGGTGCATTTGGGTAGCCTGCACGTTCGTAGGCGCGCCGCAGGCGCAGGTAGCCGCGCGTCGCTTCACTGACGCGCGGCCGATTGAATGCGCTGCGTGCGCCGGCGAGGACGATGCCGAATGCAATGAGTCCGATGAGCCAGCGGAATGCGGTGCCGAACGGCGTGTCGCCGTGGCCAGCGCCGGTACCCGTCTCGTTTGGCCGCGAGAATTGTTCTGCTGCGCGATGGAAAAGATCGACCTGCTTGTCGAGGTCGTAGTCGAGGACCCATTTGTCCCAGCGATGCTCTGCGCCGTCGAATATGAAGCGCATGGGCCAGTACCACGCGGTGGCGTTGCGATCGCCGGTCTCTGATGCTGCGGGTGTGGGGTCGAACCGGACCCAGTTGTATCCGGGGAACCAGACTTCGACCCACGAGTGTGCGCGATTCTGAGTGACGGCGAGGTAGCTGCCGAACTCGTTCCAGTCCCCGCCAAGAAAGCCGTTCACATTGCGAGCGGGGATGCCGATGCTGCGCAGCATGATGACCATCGCCGTCGAAAAATACTCGCAGTGACCCTGGCGACGGCGGAACAGAAAATACTCGAGCGTGGCCTGGCGCGCTGTCGCGGGCAGCTCGAGCGTGTAGCCGAATTGTGTGTGGAAGTAATTCTCGATTGCGCGCACCTTCTCATACCGGGTTGCCTTCCCCGCGGTAATCGAGTCGGCGAGGATGCGCACGCGATCGGACAATGGCGGCACCTGCAGGTAGAAGTCGGCGGCCGGCGCCCGCCCTTCGGATGCACGCTGGAGACGTTCAGGGGATGGCTTTCCGGCATACGACTCGACTTCGTATACGGGCGGGACATTGCCGAAGTAGTTGAAGTCTCCGGACTCATCCATGAACGGCCGGATGCGCGAACGCGGCCTGATCGCGAAGATCGGATGCAATCCGAAGAGCACGTGCGTGTCGAGCGAGAGTGCATAGATCAGCTGGCGGATGGTAGCGAGTCCGCCCCAGCCAATTGCATACGGCGTTGTTGCTGCCGACAGCGGCAGTGATGGTGAGTGTGACCAGCGCACGCCATCAAAGTGATCGTAGGAGCGTCCGCGCCAATACATTTGCTGTGATGGACCGGGTCTGCCATCGGGGAACTCGACGCGCAGCACGATCTCGGGATTGGCGTAGATGCGACCGCCGTGCTCGGCGAGCGACACCTCGTCGCCGAAGCCTACGATTGCCCTTTCTTCCGTGACCGTCCGGCTTGCCCAGCCGCGCGACACGCGCGGGAATGCGATGAACAGCACTGCACTCATCGCGAGCGCGACGCCGGACAGCGCAGCCATGCGCAGGAGAAACGACCGTGCGAGCTCGGGCTCACGCAGGCCGCGTCGCTCGACCTGCCTGCGGATGTGGCCGACCATCAGTGCGACGGTAGCGAGCGCCGTGTAGGCGAGAAACGCAATGCCGAACAGAATGCTTGGACGATAGGCCGTCGATGCAATGAGCAATGCGAACGAAAGGGAGTAGAGCCTTCCATCGTTTAACGCGTCCAGACTCTTCAGCGCTTCTGCCCCGACCATCAGCAGCAACAGGTCCGCCATCGGAATGACAACGTCATCCGGCATGAAAAACACGTGATACAGTGCGCGCCCGGCGAGAAGAATCGAGAGCCCGAGCAGAACACGCTCGAGGCGAATTGTGGCGTTCGGTGAAGCCTGCCAGAACAGCGCGAGGACGAGCGCGAACAGTGTGGGCACCGCCGCGACAGAGTCGAGACCCGCGCCGCTCAGGAACGCGATCACTCCCGACATGCACATAAGAACTGCCAGGCGTCTGTGCAGGCGACGCAGCTTCATGCGCCACCTCGATCGGCGAGGTAGACATCGCCGAAGCGTGCGTCGGTGTCACCCGTTGTGATCAGCACACACTCCGATGGTGCTGCCGGCGGCACCACGCGTGGCGCGTCCGGACGGAAGCGCGCGCCCGCGAGTGCATCGAGCACCATGTCGAGCTGTGCAGCGCCCGAGCCCGCCTGCACTTCAGTGTCGGCGCTCGCAAAACCAAAACGCTCTCCGCCCGCCGCTGCACGCGCAGCCAGTGCTGCTGCGATCTCAACACCGTTCTCTGCGGTTTCACCAGGCTGTGCGCGCAGATCGAGACAAAGCCACAACGTGTCCGACTCGTCGCGCTCGTACTCCCGCACGACAGGCGTCTGCAAACGCGCAGTCGAACGCCAGTGTACATCGCGCGGATCATCACCGGAGCGATACTCGCGCAAGCCTCTGTACTCGCCTCTGCCGCCGCCGGCGCCTGCTGCGAGCGATCCCATGCGCCGGGCGCGCGTACCTCCGGGCATCGGTGGACGCACGACGCGATCCGTGCGCGGCCACACGATGATCGTGCCGCCAAGCTCTATATCGCGCTCCTTGGTAAACAGGCCGAACGGAAATGTCGTCGCGAGTGTGAGCTCAACGAGCAGGTAGATGCCGCGACGCTCGTACGTGATGTCTGCGCGCGCAAACGACGTCGCGCCAGGTGCTACACCGGCCATGAACGCGCGCTGCCCTGACCCTGCTTCGCGCACTTCGAGCGCGAGTGTCGGCATGCGCTTCTTGTTGTTTGTCACTTCGTAGCCGATGCGCGCGGGCTCGCCGGCGGTTATGCCGCGCGGCACGCGCCGCCGCACGATGAGACTGCGCAGTGCCTGTTCAGACAGCCAGCCACTCAGAACAATCAGTCCGAGCATTCCGCCGAGCAGCAGATAAAGCAGGTTGTTGGCTGTGTTCAGCGCCGCGAAGCCAATGCCGAAGATGCCTCCCGTGAAGGCCCAGCCCGAGCGCGCGAAATGCAACCGGCGCGGTGGTCGAAAGAACTGCTGTACTCTCGCACGCCAGCCCGTCGGCTTGATGCGCTGGCGGACAATCGTCAGGTCTTCGCCGGTTGTCGGCCTGGGTTTTGGACGCAGTGCATCCGCCCCGGTCAGGACCGCGAGAACGACTGGAATTGCAAAGAGTTTGGGATGGTGAATGCCGTCGGAAACGGCAATGAGGCCGAACGCGAGCGCGTTGCCGAAAATCTTGAACGACGTCGCGTGTTTCACGCGCGTTGACTCTCGCCTAAACGGGAAGCGGGATCGTAGTCAGTATTTCCTCGAGCAGAGCTGCGCCTTCTTCGTGCGCTTCGGCGGTTGCAGCGGAAGCCCCGACCGGCAGCAAGCGATGGGCGAGGCATGGAACGACGAGGCGCTGGATGTCGTCGGGAACCATGAAGTCGCGACCATCGACCAGTGCGTACGCGCGTGCAGCACGCAGCAGTCCGATCGCACCGCGCGGACTGACGCCCATGCGCAGCCGTGCATCTTCGCGCGTTGCGCGCACGACACGCATCAGGTAATCGATGAGTGTCGAGTCTGCGTGCACGGTTTCGACCCGCGTCTGCAACGCGAGCACCTGCTCGGGACCGAGCACGGCCTGCAATCCATCGAGTGGTGTCTGCGGTCCTGCAGACTCGAGCAGAATCCTGCGCTCGGCAAACTCGTCCGGATAGCCGATCGTGAGCCGCATCAAGAAGCGGTCGAGCTGGCTTTCTGGCAGCGGGTACGTGCCATGATGCTCGAGTGGATTCTGTGTTGCCATCACGAGGAACGGGCGCGGCAAATCGTGCGTCGTCTCATCGATGGTCACGCGCCCTTCCTGCATTGCCTCGAGCAGTCCGCTCTGCGTGCGTGGCGGCGCGCGATTGATTTCATCGGCGACAACAATGTTCGTGAAGAGCGGACCCGGCCGCACCTCGAAATCGCCGGTGCGTGGATTGTAGACCGACACGCCGAGCACATCGGACGGGAGTAGATCGCTTGTAAACTGAATTCGACGGAAGCTCAGCCCGAGTGCCGAGGCCAGTGCGTGTGCGAGGGTGGTTTTGCCGACGCCAGGAATGTCCTCGAAGAGCACATGACCGCGCGCGAGGAGTGCCGCGGTTGCGAGACGCACGACTTCGCGCTTGCCATGGAAAACCGTTTCCACGGCATCGACCAGCGAAATCAGGAGGCCCGGATCGATTGCGTCCGGCCGCTGTGCGGGCACTTCGTGTGGAATCGAGCTCAGGACTCTTTCTCCTCGTATTCTGTCTTCAGACGCGCAACCACAGCGGGATCGGCGAGCGTGGTCATATCGCCGAGGGCGCGTCCTTCGGCAATGTCGCGCAGCAGCCGACGCATGATTTTGCCCGAGCGCGTCTTTGGCAGCTCTGCGGCGTACAACACATCATCGGGCCGTGCGATCGCGCCAATCTTGTCGGCGACGTGCTTACGCAACTCCTGCTTGAGCGCTTCGGTTTCCTCGATACCGTCCTTGACCGTCACGAATGCTGCAATCGCCTGCCCTTTGACTTCGTCGGCCCTGCCGACGACGGCTGCCTCTGCGACAGCAGGATGATCGACAAGCGCGCTTTCGACTTCCGTCGTACCAATGCGATGGCCCGCAACATTCAACACGTCATCGACACGCCCGAGGAACCAGAAATACTCGTCCTCATCACGCCTCGCCCCATCGCCCGGGAAATAGCGGTCCGGCCATTTCGACCAGTATGTGCTGCGATAGCGCTCATCATCGTTGTAAATCGTGCGCAGCATCGCCGGCCACGGCTCTGTAATCGTGATGTAGCCTGCGTTCACCGATTTGCCATCGCCATCGACGACGTCTGCGAAAATACCCGGGAACGGCAACGTCGCACTGCCGGGCTTCGTCTCCGTAATACCCGGCAGCGGCGAGATCATGATTGCGCCCGTCTCCGTCTGCCACCACGTGTCGACAATCGGACAATCGCCGTGACCGATCGCTTCGCGATACCACATCCACGCTTCCGGATTGATCGGCTCACCGACACTGCCGAGCAAACGCAGCGAAGACAGGTCGTGTGCATTCGGATAATCCGTACCCCAGCGCATGAACGCGCGAATCGCCGTCGGCGCTGTATAGAAAATTGTTACGCCGTACTTCTGGATCAGCGTCCAAAACCTGTCCCGCCCGGGCCAGTCCGGCGCGCCTTCGTACATCATAACCGACACGCCCGTCGCAAGCGGACCGTAGACGACGTAGCTGTGACCCGTCACCCAGCCAATGTCCGCGGTGCACCAGTACAGATCGTTGTCCTTGATGTCGAAGACGAGCTTCGTCGTCGCATAACACTGCGTCAGGTATCCGCCCGTCGTGTGGACGACACCTTTCGGCTTTCCGGTCGTGCCCGACGTGTAGAGGATGTAGAGCAGATCCTCCGAGTCGAGTGGCTCGGCCGGACAATCGTCATTCGCAGCCTTCATGACGTCGTCATACCAGACATCACGCCCGGACTTCATCTCACAGCGTGCTTCAAGTCCCGCACCGCGCTTGACGACCACGACCTTCTCGATCGACGGCGTATCGGCGAGGGCTGCGTCAGCCGCTTCTTTCAGCGCAACGACCTTGCCGCGCCGGAAACCGCCATCCGCGGTGATCAGCAGCTTTGCCGTTGCATCATTGATCCGGTCGCGGAGACTGTCCGCCGAAAAGCCGCCAAAAACGACGGAATGCGGCGCGCCAATCCGGGCGCAAGCCAGCATCGCAATCGCCGCTTCGGGGACCATCGGCAGGTAAATCGCCACTCGGTCGCCCTTTGTGACCCCGAGCGACTTCAGCGCACTGGCTAACTTCCGGACCTCTGTGAGCAGCTCTGCGTAGGTGAAGACCCGCTCGTCGCCGGGCTCACCCTCCCAGACCAGGGCGCGCTTGTCCCCGCGCCCCGCCGCGACGTGCCGGTCCAGACAGTTGTGTGAGATATTGAGCTTCCCACCGAGAAACCACTTTGCGTGCGGCGGCTTCCACTCCAGTACCGTGTGCCACGGCTCGAACCAGTCGAGCTCTTTTGCAAACGACTCCCAGAACGCCTGCGGGTCATTCCTTCCCTCCGCGTAGATCGCCGGATCCGACGCATTGGCCTGAGCCTTGAATTCCGCAGGAGGCGGAAACCGACGGTCCTCCATCAAGAGAGCTTCCAGATTTTGTTCTGGTGCCGCCATTCTCCCTCCAAAAGATCGATTCCAGGGTCGTTCCCAACCTAGCCGACTCCGCTCCTTGTTGGAAAGGCACTACCCCCTGGTTTTCACCCGGTCCCGTGGGTTGTCACCAGCCCTCTTTACCGCTATTTTGGTTGATTGTTTTTGGACCATTCCACAGCCGACGGAGGCCATCCCTCGATGGCGAAGAAGCTAACCAAGAAGCAAGTCGAACATTTGCAGCAGCGCCTGCTGCGCGAGCGCGAGCGCGCCCTGCGTTCGCTCGGACAGTTCGACGAGCTCTCGAAGATTTCAGCAGAACAATCCGACTCCGATCTGTACTCGTACTCCGATCACATGGCCGATCTCGGTACCGACGCGATGGAACGTGAGAAAATGCTTCTGTTTGCAAGCAAGGAAGGACGCTACCTGTACCGCGTCGAGGAAGCCCTGCGGCGCCTGTACAAGGACCCGGACAACTTTGGCATGTGTCACAGCTGTGGAAACCTGATCGACTTCGAACGTCTGGACGCATTGCCGCATGCGCGGTACTGCATTGACTGCAAGCTTAAGGAAGAGGCGGACGCAGCGTAGCGGCGGGACTGCTCGTTCCTCTTCACTTCTGGTTTACGGCCCCCGGATTGATTCGGGGGTCGTTTGCGTTGCGGCGCTTGCATCGCAGGGGTCGGCCCGGTGTTCTTCTTCGCTTACCAGCCGGTCTTTTGTTTTCGCGTTCTGTACCTTCTTCTTGTCGCGATTGGTCAGGAGTCGGCACGGGCCT
>JBBQYT010000046.1:0-8874 GCA_038208385.1 Longimicrobiales bacterium
TGCATTCGGATGCTCGACACCGTACGAGCCGCGCGAGTAGTGAGACGGATACACCATTGGCTGCAACACGTCGGCGACATCCACGAGCAGCGACCATTTCTGGCCGATGCCCATGTCATCCCCGACAGAGACCGTCGCACCGAAGACATCCGCAGCAATCGGGACGTGCAGGTCCGCGAGCTGTTTTTTCGAGTAAATAATGAACTCGCGAATTGCATCCTGCTTGCTGCGTCCAGCGCGCGCAGGGAATCGCATGAGCTTGCCGAGCTTCCATGGCACATCCGGAAAACGCACGTAATCCCACTGTATCTCGGAAAACCCCAGGTCGACCGCTTCGCGCGCCAGTGCGATGTTATAGTCCCAAACATCCTTGTTGTACGAATCAACCCACGCGGAGCCATCGTCCGCATGGAAAATCTCACCCGTCGGAGTTTTGATCGAATAGTTAGGCCTCGCATTGGCAAGCACCGGATCCTTGAACGCAACAATGCGGGCAATCGGATAGATGCCATGCGCTTTCAAAGTGTCGAGAACGGCGCGCATGTTTTTAACGTGATCCGTCGTCGCACCAATTGCTTTCGCGAGCGGAACGCTCGAATGATAACTGATGTAGCCGGCTTCCTTGACGTCGATGACGAATGCGTTGACTTCTGTGGAGTCCGCGACCGCAATCAGTTTCTCGAGCTTCGATGGAGAGCCGGCCGCAAACGCGCTCAGGTAGAGGCCGCGGACAGCCGCGGGCTTCGGGACGCGAGGGGTCTGAGCCTGGGTCGAGCTCGCGATGTTCAAGACTGCCAAGGCTAACGGTACGAATTTGGACATCATGCTCCTTTTCCGGCTCTTTCTTCGCTTCAAAAAGCTTCTCAGCTTAGCCTCAGCGTAACTCTGAGACTCTGCGGTGAGAAGTGTAATTCTCTCAATACACTCGCATGGAAGGATCGACCTGTTCCGCCCACGAAGTGATCCCACCCGCGAGATTCCAAACACGAGTGAAGCCTGTCGCGCGCAGATGCCTGACGACAGATGCACTCCGAATGCCGCTATGACAGTAGACCACCAGGTCCTTATGCGGATCGAGCTCACCAAGACGCGGACCGAGCGCTCCCATCGGAATCAGCTCTGCACCCTCTTCACCCAGGTTGGCAATATCCCACTCGAATGGCTCGCGCACATCCAGCAGGCGAATCGGCTCGCCGGCGTCGAGACGCGACTTCAGCTCCTGCGCGCTCAACTGTGGGAGCGAATCCGACTCATCCGGATACTGCGCGCCTCCCGCAACACTCGGCACGACGACAACTACATCGCGCAACGTAACCGTCGTCGACATACCATCCAGAAAGCGTACGTCATCTTCATTGCGATAGATGTTCACGTAACCACGCAGATCGCCGCGGTCGTCATAAAGGTGCCGGCGAATCAGCGGAAACTTGCGCGTCAGGTCCGTCAACACTTCCTGGACGGTTGCGCCATCTGCGGGGATGTCCCGCGCGCCACCGCAGATTGCCGCGAGCATTCCCGGAAGGTGCACGGTTGCGCTCATGCGTCTGCCGGCGTGATGTCGAACGCACGCTCGATGAGCTTGCAAGTATTCATGTCATACTCGAATGCACGCGGCACACCAGCACCCGCTGCCGTGCTCGAAACGATGACAGTGAGCAGCCATGAGACTGCGTGCTCGTCGTCGTAGGCGGATGGCACAGCCGGCGCATCGGGATGAGAATGATAAAAGCCTACGAGGTTGAGCGTCTCGGCTTCTGCGGCGCGCTCGACGGACCGCACAACATCGGGAGAAATCAAGAATCTGTGTCCATGGGGCTCGGTGCTTTCATTCGTGAGCTCGGTGGCGCGCACAATGTCGCCATGATCGATGTTGTTGCTGAGCAGCGCGCCACAACACTCGTCCGGATACGCGCGCGCCGCATGCGTTCTCAACACTTCGACTACCCCCAGGGCGATGCGGATCGGCACAATCACTCTACACCCATCAGCTCGAGAATGAGCCGCGCGTTCTGTTTCGCACCGCCGAGGCGACTTTGCACGAATTCGTGCGCGCGGGCCCCAGCCTCGCTTCGCGCCGGCGCGTCCATCAGGCGTGTAATGATCGCGATGGCATCGCCTGAAGAATGCATCATGAAACCACCACCCGCGTGCACAAGTCCACCTGCTTCGGCACTCTTGTCGATTCTGGCGCCAAACAGCACCGGCAAAGCGAGTGCCGCAGGCTCGACGACGGAGTGCAGACCCGCGGAGTGAAACCCGCCGCCCACATAGGCGATGTCTCCCGCCGCATACAAATCGGCCAGCACACCAACGCGGTCGACGATCGTCAACACAGTGTCGATCGAGCCACGCGCTTCCGCCTTTGCGAGACGCGCATGTGACAGCCCGGCAGCATCCGCTGCGCGCTCGAGATCCGCGAGGTGCTTTTCAGTCGGCTCGTGTGGCGCGATGATGCAGTGCAATGCAGTATCGCCCGACAATTGCGCGAGGGCCGGCAGAAGCTCGCGCTCATCACTCTCCCAGGTTGATCCGGCGACAATGTTGAACGCATGGCTCTTGCGCACCAGCGCAACGAGCTCGGGATGCTGCTGTGTCGCTACGCGCGCGGCTACCTGGTCGAAGCGAGCGTCGCCGGTGACGCGGACTTTCCCGGCGCGAACACCCAGCCGCTCGAAACGTGCTGCATCTTCCTCGCCCACAGCACCAACACCATCCAGCCTGGCATACGCTGCTCGTAACGCCAGACGAGCGGGCGTGCGCAGCCTGCTGCTCGCCTCGGGCAGGATCGCATTGACCATTGCAAGCCTGACGCCGCTTGCTGCAGCGCGGCGCGTCAGAGTGGGCCAAAGCTCGGTGCGAACGAATGCAATGCACACAGGTGCGAGCGCATCCAGCGCGCGTTGAACGTCGCGCGATGTATCCCACGGCAGATACGCGTACACGTCGGCGCCCACGCGGCCGGCCATGCGCTCTGCGGACGGCGAAAAGTGTGTGAATGCGATCTGGATGCCGGGCCGAAGGACGCGCAGCTCGCTGATGATCGCCTGTGCCATCAGCGCCTCACCGACGGAGGGCGCGTGCAGCCACACGAGAGGAAGAGAGCGATCGCGGGCCCCTGCGGACCAGCGCTCGATGGTGGCGAGAGCAACGGCTCTGCCGTCCACGCCGGCGCGCAGCTTGTCGTTCAGCGCACCCGCCAGTCCTGCGATGGGACGCAGGCCGTGCAGTGCGAGCTCGTAGGCGCGCTCGGTGATGCTCATCGGATGGTGTGTGTCAGAAAGATGTCGCTTTGTCGATGACACGATGGACTGGATGCGCAATGATGCGTATATTCGTGCTCGTGCGATATATAGGCAACAAGACCAGGCTTCTCGATTTCATCGAGGATGTGCTGAAGCAGCGTGGCATCACGCCCGGCAGCGCAGTCGATCCGTTCAGCGGAACCGCCAGTGTCGGCGCGGCGCTGAAAGGATGGGGCTTTCGTGTCGTCGCATCGGATGTGATGGAATATGCCTATGTTTTTGCAGGTGCGTACATCGCCGCGACGGGTGTCCCCGACCTTTCGGGCCTTGCAGGTATTGGCAGGCGACGCACAACGCTCAAGAACGTCATCGCACATCTAAACGCGCTCCCGCCCCACCCCGACTTCGTTCACGAGCACTTTTCGCCCGATGGGGTCGATGGCCAGCGTCACGGCCGGATGTATTTCACGCCGGCGAATGCCGCGCGCATCGATGCCATTCGCGGGACGCTCGAGCGCTGGCGCGTTGAAGGGCGCATTAATACCGACGCCTTCCACATCCTGCTCGCCGCACTGATCGAAGCCGCGGATCGCGTAGCGAATACGACCGGGGTGTACGCAGCGTTCGTGAAGAGCTGGCAGCCGAATGCCCGGCGGTCAATCGAGCTGCGCGAGGTTCGGCCGATACCCGGCACGGGATCGCAGGCCATTCGCGGCGATGCGCTGGCCCTAGTCAGCGAGATGGAGACCTTCGACGTTTTGTACCTGGACCCGCCCTACAACACGCGTCAGTATCCGGGCTATTACCACGTGCCGGAGCTGATTGCGATGGGCTGGTTCGATGGTGAGCCGCTGCTGCGGGGGAAGACCGGCCTGATGCCCGACGCGGAAAAACGGAGTGCGTGGTCGAAGCGTCGGAAATGCGAGGACGCGTTCGAGCAGCTCGTTGCGTCAGCGAAATGCCGCCGCATCGTGATGAGCTACAACTCGGAAGGCATCATTCCGGAGGCGACGATCGCGCGCGTGCTGAAAACGTATGGCAGAGCGTCGACATACAAAAAGTACACGCGCGCCTACAAGCGCTACCGTGCTGACGCCGATGCACGGCGGAAATACTCTGCGACAACTGTGAAGGAATGCCTCTACTGTGTGGATCGGTAGACCGCAGCGATTAGCGATTAGCGATTAGCGATTAGCGATTAGTTAACCCTCTTCAACACGCCCCAGGCCAGCAATCCCCAACCAATCATGAACGCCAGGCCGCCGATCGGCGTGATCGCACCGAACCAGCGTGGCGATCCGAACGCCAGCGCGTAAAGACTCCCGCAAAAAATCACGATTCCGACGACAAATGCATAACCCGCCGCGTTTGCGATGTTACCGTAGCGTGCGATAACGAGGCCGACGACCATCAGGCCGAACGCGTGATACATCTGGTAGCGCGCTGCGGTCTCGTAGATCGCGAGGCGATCGGGCGTGAGCCGGCTCGACAGCGCGTGTGCGCCGAACGCGCCTATCGCAACGGCGAGGAGGGCGAAGAGCGCGCCCAACGCGAGGAACAGCCTGTCTTTTGGCATTGTCAGTCCTGACTCAGAAGAACGCTTCCCAGGCTAGGATTGTCGTGTTGGCGGGCCAGTGTCGCAATACCGCGAACCCGGAATGGCTCCGAACGTAAGCAAAAACGCGGTGAGGGGTACAACCCAGCCGTACTTGCCTGTGATCCATTTCAGCCAGACGTTACGATCCAACTTGCCTGCGCTCCCGAAGCGAGGGACCGGGCTGTAGCAGCACAATTATACCCTCGAAGGAGTTACTCTTGAGCATGATTTTTTTCGCCGTCCGGACAGGCGGGGAGGTCTCTTGAAGGTGCGTTGGAAAACCGCTGGTGCACTGACCGTTGCAGGCCTGATCGCGCTGGTTTCGTGGAAGTGTTCGCCCATATACATCATCCGTGGTGGCATTGCTGAAGCGAAGATCCTGAGCCGTAGGCGCGCGATCTCGGATGTCGTCGCCGATCCGCGTACGGATTCACTGACTCGTCGCAAGCTCGATCTCGTCGTGCAGGCGCGCACGCATGCAGACAAGGTCTTGCACCTGCGCACCGGCGCAAGTTATACGACGTATTCGTGGGTCGATTCCGACACGTTGATGATGGTTTTGTCGGCAGCGCGAAAGGACAAGTTCGAGGCATATACGTGGTGGTTTCCGATTGTCGGCCGCGTGCCGTACAAAGGCTTCTTCAATTTCGACAACGCGACGCGCGAAGCGCAGAAGCTCGACGCAAAGGGATACGATACGTACATCCGGCCGACGAGTGCGTTCAGCACGCTGGGCTGGTTCAACGACCCGCTGCTGAGCACACTGCTTCGCTATGACGACGTGGACATCGTCTCGACGGTCACGCACGAGCTGCTGCACAACACCGTGTTCGTGCCGAGCCAGATATCGTTCAACGAAACGTTCGCGGAATTCGTCGGCAATCGTGGTGCAATTCTGTTTTTCTGCGCGCGCGAAGGCCTCGCTGGTCCGAAGTGTAAATTGGCGAAGTCTCGCTGGCATGACACACTGCTGTTCGGCGCACACCTGCAATCGCTCGTGAACGGACTCGAGCAGGTCTACAACCGTGCCGACCTGACATCCGCACAGAAAATCGCAGAGCGCGAAAAAGTGTTCGACGCTTCGCGACAGCGGTTCATCAAGGAAGTCATTCCGCAATTCCAGACGCGCGACTACGCAGGCTTCGAGCGCGCGACGCTGAACAACGCCAGCCTGATTTCGCGTCGCCTGTATTACGACCATCTCGACGCGTTCGAAGCGGCATGCAATCGCATGCACGATGACCTGCCCGCCACGATTGCCGCCATTACTGCGGCGGTTAAGGATCATTCGGGCGAGCCGTACTCCGCATTGGCGAAAGTCGGAGCCTGAACTTCAACTTCGGGCATGCGCCCGCTGTTAAGAGGCTAACTCTGGTGAATTAAGCCCCTACAACCACATATTACGGCCCGAACCGGCCCTCCCCGCCGGCGCCGCATGTACATCTCCGAGAAGCCGTGCAAGACACTTCGATCGTTCCGTCCGTTCTGGCGGTGATGGTGCTCATCTTCGTGGCGACGATCATTTACGTCGTCACGCGGAGAGTAAGGCTGCCGTTTCCGGTAGCCCTCGTCGTCGTGGGCCTCCTGCTGCGGGGCCTCGCGGCGTTGTATCCGTCGCTCAACCCGCTCACGCAGTTCGGTCTCCCGCGCGAAGTCCTGATCTACATTTTCCTGCCTACACTGGGCTTCGAGGCCGCGTTCAGCATGGACTCGCGCCTCCTGCTGAAGAACATCATCCCGGTGATGGTGCTGGCGATCCCGGGCGTGCTCATCGCGACGGTGCTTGGCGGACTCGGCCTCGCCTGGACGATCGGCATGCCGATCTCTGTCGCGCTGCTGTTCGGCGCATTGCTCGCCAACACCGATACGACGGCGGTGCTCGCGGTGTTCAAGAACCTCGGTGCACCCAAACGTCTGATGGTGCTTACCGAAGGCGAAAACCTGCTGAACGATCCCACATCGATCGTCATCTTCCAGCTCTTTTTGACGACGTTGGGCCTGGTCGGCGGCGCGGCGATGGGGCACGGCGCAGGCCTCGCGCTCGATCTCTTGAGCGCATTCATGCTCAACTTCTTCGGCAGCCTCGCCATCGGGCTGATTGCGGGCGTGCTGTTCGGGAAGATGATCGAGCGACTCGAGACGGACGACCTGATCGATATTCTGCTGACGACAGTCGTCGCATACCTGCCGTTCCTGATTGCCGATGTCGTGTTCCATTTGAGCGGCATCATGGCGTCCGTCGGGGCTGGCCTCGTGCTCAGCGGATGGGGCCGCACGAAGTTCGAGCCCGAGACGCTGCAATATCTCGAGCGCTTCTGGGTCTACCTCGCCTTTGTGTCGAATGCATTGATCTTTTTGCTCGTTGGACTCGCGACGGATTTGCGCTTCATGTGGAGCGTACGCGATGCGATCGGCTGGACGATCCTGATTTCGCTCGTTGCTCGCACGCTGAGTGTGCTCGGCGTGTTCCAGGTTGTGAATCGTCTGCCTGGCGTGGAGCGGACGGGACTCGGCTATCAGATTGCGATGAGCTGGGGCGGCTTGCGCGGCGCACTGTCACTCGTGATGGCGTTGGCTCTGCCCGAATCGTTTGCATATCGAAACGTGATCGTCGGGGCGACGTTTGGCGTAGTTCTGTTCAGCCTGCTGGTTCAGGGACTGACGCTCGAGCCGCTCATGCGAGTGCTCGGCCTCAATCGCTCGACATTGTCCGAACAGTTTTTACGCGACGACAGCCTGCTCATTGCCAAGCACCGTGCGAAGCTCCGCATTCCTGAATTGCTGCAGAGCGGAATGTTCAGTGAGCGCATTGCGGGCGATCTCGAGAAGGCGTACGAAGAGGAAGAGCAGACGATTCGCGCGCGCATCGACACGCTGCGCGAAGGCAACCTGATTGGTGAGCGCGAAGAGCTGAAGCTGCTCAAGCGACAGTATCTGCTGATGGAAAAGCGCACGTATCTCGACCTGTACCATAAGGGACAGCTGTCGGAAAAGATCCTGAAGGACCTGCATCACTCGATCGAATACCAGCTCGACCACCTCCGACTTGGCGGGTCGCCACCCGCCTGGACGATCCATTCACCGCTGCGCTGGAAAGTCGAAGCATCGATGTTCCGCTTCCTCGATCGCGTTCTGCCCGCGAGCGATCTCGCGCAGCAGCTGCGCCTGGGCCGAATCGCAGAGCGCTATGAAGAGCATTGGGGACGGCTCGTCGCGAGCGACCAGGTGCTCGACGAATTGCGTCGCCACGAGCTGCGCGGCGGCACTGCGGACGGACTCATTGCAGAAATGCGCAGGTTGTACGGCCAATGGAATGTGAACGCGCGCGGCCGCCTGGATGCGATCTCCGAGCAGTTCCCCGAATACGCGACAAAGGTCCAGCAGATCATTGCAATGCGACTCTGTCTGCAGGCCGAACAGGAAGCGATCCAGGAGATGTATCGACTGGACGTGCTGCCCGAGCGCGAAGCGGAAAAAATCCGGGAAGAAGTGCAAAGGAAGCTGCGCAGCCTGCGCCAGAAGCCGTTGCAGGAATTGCGTCCGCGCCCGGAAGAGATCCTTCAGCGCGTGCCGTTGTTCGCGGCACTACCCCCGGAAGAGATTGGTCACGTCACGAACGTACTACGGCTGCGAACGTTCCTGGCGGATGAGGTGATCGTGAACGAGGGCGCGGAAGGCGATTCACTGTTCCTGATCGCCCGCGGCGTGGTCCGCGTATCGGTGTATGGGCCCGAGCTGACCGAAGTCCCGATCGCAACCCTCGTCGCCGGCGATTTCTTCGGCGAAATGGCCGTGATCACGCAGGCGCGCCGATCCGCCACCGTCCGGGCCGTCACGCATTGCACGTTGTACGAATTGAAGCGCGCCGATCTCCATGGCGTAGAATCCGTCTGCCCCACTGTCCGCCACCTGCTGGAAGCCACCACCCGGGACCGGGCCGCAGAGCTGGAAGTCGCTACCGGGTCGTAGCCTCGTCGGGACTTCCCTTCGTCTCTATATTCGTGGTTAGAAAATACATTTTTTCACCGCGGAAGA
>JBBQYT010000047.1:0-8771 GCA_038208385.1 Longimicrobiales bacterium
AGCATCGTCGGCCACGCGAGCTTCCACACTGCCGATCCGAGCGGTCCCTCGATCAGCGAGCGGTCGTACTTCCGACCAACCTTCGGCGGTGGTGGTATGATTGGATCAGCCGCTGCACCTGCATTCGTGGCCGAATCGACCACTATCCCATCGCTCATCCGTCCCCATTCGCTATGCTGATGATGTTGCCGTCCGGATCCTTGCACCAAACCACGCGCAGGCGCCCAGCGACATGTACATCGCCTTCCAGATGTATGTTCGGCATCTCATAATGCTCGAACGCGACGCCCCTCGCCTTCAGCGCGCGCACGATCTCTTCGTGCTCGCTTCCCACCAGCCATGTAACTGCAGTCGCCTGGTTCGTTCCCGCAAATTGTGACTGATACACAACGAGCTTCGAGGCTCCCGACTTGAACGACAGCACGCTCGGCTCCGGCGTCGCCACCTCCGTCAACCCCAGCTTGTCTCCGTAAAACGACCGCGCCGCATCGAGATCCTTCACTGCAATCGTCGCAAGCGCGTCTCTGTCTCCCAGCATGTAACCCTCCGCATTCCGTGACCAGATCTGTGTGACTGGACAGCTCTGGTGTGTGACTAAATGTGAAAAACTTCAGCAAATCTCGTGAGCAATCCGGCGTCGCCCCTCAGTTGAACACTGCCGTTGGCGATCGCTTCGCCGGGACTGACCTCACCGGCCATCACTGCCTTGATGGCGGGGCCGGCTTCAATCACGAGGTCAGCGTCCGGCAAAGCGCCTTCGCCAACCTCGAGCTTCCCTTTTTCGACCCGAATGTGCAGCACAATCGGGCCTATGCGCAGCTCGAAGCTCGCCGTCAGGCCCGCTGCAGCCTCGGGCCGGAATGTAGACCGCATCGCCATCGTCATCGACGCTGCCGTAATGATTTCTTCCGGCGCGGCTTCGCCAAGGTGCTGTGCCCCCCAGCGACCCAGCTGAAGCACCACATCCTCGAGCTGCTCCCCATGCTCGGTGAGCTCGTAAACGACCGCGCCTGACGGCCGCGGCAACACCGTCCGCCGGACCACACCAGCATCCTCCAATTCCTTGAGCCGGGCAGATAGTATGTTCGTCGGAATGCGCGGCAATCCCCGGCGCAGGTCCGTATAGCGCTTCGGACGCACGAGCAGGTCTCGAACGATCAGGAGACTCCACCGTTCGCCGACAATGTCGAGGGCGCGGGCGAGTCCGCAGTATTGTCCGTAAGCGCGTTTGGCCATGCGGCAATATTACACGCAATACTCTTCTTGACAAGTGTGATTGTTTTTAACAAGTTCTGCCAGGCGATGGCATAGTGACTCAAACAGGGAGGCGGGCATGCTGTCGATGGTTGCAATTGGCGTAGTTGTGTTGTTGATCGTTTTGGCGATCGTGATTGCGACGCGTCCGGACACGTTTCGTGTGGAGCGGTCGATCGTGGTGAATGCGCCGGCGGATCTGGTCTTCCCGTACGTGAACGATTTCCATCAGTGGACGCAGTGGTCGCCGTTCGAGAACCTGGATCCGAACCTCAAGCGTACGTACACGGGAGCGCCGGCGGGAGTTGGAGCGGAGTATGGCTGGTCGGGAAACAACAAAGCCGGCGAGGGCTCGATGGTCATCAAGGAGAGCGTGCCCGCGCAGCGCATTGCGCTGGATTTGCGTTTCACGCGTCCTTTCAAGCAGACCAATCTGACGGAGTTCACGTTCAAGCCGACGTCTGAAGGCGTGCAGGTCAAGTGGGCAATGTCAGGAAAGAACAACGTGATGGGCAAAGCGATGTCACTGGTCATGAATATGGACAAGTTTTTGGGTCGGGAGTTCAATAAGGGGTTGGGGAATCTGAAGACGGTTTCCGAGAGTCAGGCAGGCAGGACGGCTTCATTGCCGTAAAGATTGCCCTCAGCTGGTGGCGTGCTCTGCTAACAGAGCGCGCCACAGCTGGCGAGGCTTAACCTCAAACTGTACATGCCGCGGAACGTGCAAGCAGCATCTCGATCTCACGCGCATTTTTTGTAAGTGACGCCGCGCGCTCGAACTCTGCACGCGCTTCCGCAAACCTGCCAAGCTTGAACAGCAAATCCGCACGCACGCTCGGCAGCCGATGATAATTCTTCAGTGAAGGCTCGGTTGCCAATTCATCAGCCATCTCGAGCGCTGCTGCTGGACCGAACGCCATTCCTATCGCAACTGCGCGATTCAATTCGATCACCGGGGACGGCGTAAGCTCCGCGAGAGCCGCATACAGTGCTGCAATGCCCACCCAGTTTGTTTCTTCCGGTGTGCGCGCTCTTGCGTGACATGCAGCGATTGCACCCTGCAATGCGTATTGGCCGTTTGCACCGCCCATCGCCTCTGCTCTCGACAATGCAGTGAGTCCGCGCCGAATGAGCATCTGGTCCCACTGCGCGCGGTTCTGATCGAACAGCAGGATCGGCTCACCATTCGGCTTTGTGCGTGCTCCCGCACGCGACGCCTGGATTTCCATCAGTGCGACAAGACCGTGCACTTCGGGCTCGTTTGGCGTGAGCTCGGCGAGGATACGGCCGAGGCGGAGTGCATCCTCGCACAACGCCGGTCGCATCCAGTCGTCGCCGGTGGTTGCGGAGTAGCCTCCGTTGAAGATCAGGTAAATCACTTCGAGCACGGATGCCAGACGCGCTTCCATGTCTGCGCCGCGCGGCACTTCGAATGGCACGCGTGCATCAGCGAGTGTGCGTTTCGCGCGCACGATTCGCTGCGCGATTGTCGATTCGGGGACAAGAAATGCGCGCGCGATTTCATCGGTCGTGAGACCGCCGAGCAGACGCAGTGTCAGTGCGACGCGCGATTCGGTCGAAAGTACGGGATGACAGGAGATGAATACGAGGCGGAGCAGATCATCGCCTATAGGATCATCGATGGCAGCATCGATGTCAGGTTCAGACAACTGGTCGTCCAGATCGCGACCGATCTCCTGGTGCTTCTCGTCGAGCATCTTGTTCCGGCGGAACATGTCGATCGCGCGAAACTTCGCGGCGGCCATCAGCCAGGCGCCCGGATTGTCCGGCACGCCCGACTTCGGCCACTTCTCGAGCGCAGTCACCAGCGCATCCTGCGCCAGATCCTCGGCAACGCCAACATCGCCGGTGATGCGCGTCAGGCCTGCGATGAGCCTGGCGGATTCGATCCGCCAGACTGCGTCGATTGCGCGATGGGTATCGGTAGCCGTCATGGCTACCAATCACGCCATCTTTTCCCTCCATCGCAAGGCCGGGCGAGCCGAGGCTAGCGCGCGCCGCCGTATGCGTTAACGCTTCGCGTTTTCGGCCGCCGTTTCGTTCATCCGCCGCTCCTGCTCAGTAAGCTCGGGCGTGAACGCATCCGCGAAATCCGCAAATTCGATCACCTGCCGAATCTCGATCTCCGACTCCTCTCCCGCGCCCCCTTCGACGTGGCGTGCAGTCCCTCCGCCGCCAGCAGCACCCCCGCCTTCACCAGCTCCTCGTTGAAGTTCCCCATCTCCTCGAGAATCTGCTGGTCGGGCATCACACCCGCCTCCGAATTCTTGTCCGCCTTCACGATCACCATGAATCGCATTGTCTCATCTCCTGTTTTAGTTCGGATCATTGTGCTCTCTACCTACACGTCGAACGAGGTGCGGCGAAATCGACATGAGTCGTTGAGAGGCCGCCAACGGTGGCGGATTATACCATTCAGTCAATTAACCCAATGGCGAAACACACATGGCTTCCGACCACCTCAGCATCACCTTTGCGCCTCGCGGACGGGGGCGAGGCGAGTGTGACGGAGCTGGCGCAGTATCACAAACATTGGGAAGCGCGTTTCGATAATATGGATCGCTTTGGTAATCCCAGGCTATTTTCACCGCGGAAAACGCGGACGACGCGGAAGAACATTGCGCAAATGCAATCCGGAATTATTTGATTGGTTATTGTTGTCTTGAGTACTTTCTTCCGCGTCTTCCGCGTCTTCCGCGGTGAAAAAACGCATGACATATCCAAAAAACCGGGAATCGGCGCGATCTAGAGCGCAGGTGCAGGCAGCGCGCCGCCCACGAGAAACTCTTCGCGCGCGAAGCTTTCGACTGCGCGCTCGAAGTAATCGCGGCGCGACACCTGTACGCGTTCGTGCGTCGCTACCGAATGCCAGGTTTGAAAGCGACGCGGCGCGCGCCGGCCGAACGCAGCAGGCGCGAAGATCGCGACGTTGACACCGCCCGTAACGTCGCGCGCGGAATTGTAGCGTACGACTTCGACTGCGGACTCGCGCATGCTGGTGCCGAGCGCCTGCGTTTCGTTGTATGACGATCGCGACGCGAGCACATCATGATGTTTCGCGAACGGATGCACAGTCAGATTCACGCCGCGCTCCGTACGCACGACTGCAGTGAATGCACTCAACGTAGTTTCCAGCGGCTCCAGTTTCGCGCGCGTGCCCTCGAGAAATAACAGCCGGTAATAAGCGACTTCGGCGAAGGCAGTGCGCAACGTTTCGGAGCCGTACCATATGCCGGGCTCATTGCGACTGCCGAACCGCGATCCGTAGCGGAGCGGGGGATAGCGAAAAGGTGTGAACAGCAGGTAGTGCATGCGGCCGCCCGTGCGCTCCGGCGGCTTCGCCGTTTCGATCATTTCCTCGAGCAATTGCTGCTCATCATCACTGTCGACGAGCTTTCGTGTTGACACCTGGTGCTGCGCCTCCACAACTCGCCACGGCTCGAGCTCGAGCGGCCGGATGTTAGAGTCGCCCGCGCACTGCATCCAGATATTGGACGACATCGACCAGTCCCTCCACGCTCCGAATCCGTTCCGCCGGCACGCCGCCGAGATGGATGTTCTCGGCCTCCAGCCACGCCCGCGCCTTCATCTCGTCACCGCCAACCAGTGCATCCAGACTCCGAAACAACCGCAGAAACAGCAACGCCAGCTCCGCTTCCTTGGTGTCAGCGGCGATCAGCCGGCCCGTACTCAGCCGGGATACGGAAGCCTCACTCGTGCCGATGATCTGTGCGAGCTGGCGGTTGCGCACGCCCAGGCGCGCCGCCGCAGAAGCGACGGCTTTAGTGAGGACCGCGCTGCGGTCCGGCGCCGTTCGAGAGCTTGGTCGTTGCATTGCACCTGCAAGTTAACACTATCTTACTTGCACATGCAACGCTTTTGCTCCTTCGGGGCGATACGCGCCGCGGCGCGGCCCAGCATCCGGTAACAGCACCGGACGCGTCAGCCACCAATTCGTTGGCATGCCCGAACGGGCATTGAGTCCCCCAAAAACAGCACTCTGCACGCGCCGTAATCCTTGCCTTTAGATCCAATTCCCGTTGCGTCCTTGTGCCCGATTGGGCGCGTTGACTTCGCTTCCGCCGAAATTGTAGCCTGTGCTTCCGTTCTGCATTGCGTTGTGACGCCGCACACAACGTCGCATTGCAACCGCGCAGTCCCGAGTTCCGTAACGCAGAAAACGCTCATCAGAGATTCATGCCGGAGTTGAAGTCAACGCTCAGCGGAAAGCTGGATGCGGGTGCGCTGGTCACGGGCCTGATTGGCACGTTGAGCGGACACACCGCAGACCTGCACGCCATTGCTGTGCCGACGTCGGATGCCGAGCTCGCGCAGGCGAGTGGCGGTCTGAGTCTCGACAGTGGGGGCATTGCTGCGTTGGCGAGTCAGCTCGCCGAGCAGGCAACGGCGCAGCTTGCCGCGCGCTCGCCCGCCGGCGCTGTCATACAGCGCATTACCGATGCTGTCGACGTCGTGCATCGCATAACGGATGACACGCTTGCAACGCAGCTGCGCGCGCTCACGACATCGCTGAGTGATGAGCTGGAGGGCACGCGCGACGGCGGGTTCATTGGAATTCTCATGCGTATCGCGAACGTGCTCGGTGACAGTCCGGAAGGCACCGAGCTGCGCAACATACTGGGTGAGGTGCTGACGCTGTTTGGTGTCGATTTCAATCCGGGCTCGCTGTCATTGGGCGAGACGCCGGTAGCAGTCGCGGGAATTGTCGGTGCGCTGGGCGGACTCATGAGTCTCGAGTCTGTGTTGGGCGAGGCGGAGAATGCGGCGGGGGTGATGTCGGGCTTGCTGGTACCGGCAAAATGGAACGCCGATGTCTCGCAGGTGGCAGGCTCGTTCCAGGTCGGCACGGTGTCCCTCGACAGCTTCATTTCGAGCCTTGACACGAATGATCCTGCGCGTGTGGATCTCGCCCGTCAGGCGATCGTGCGCGCATCGGCGAGTGTCAACGCGCTTGTCGATCATGCGCGCGAGGGCATGGGTCTGGGTGAAGCGACGCTTGTGCACCTGGACATGACGCAGGTGACTGCGGACCTGGACGCCGCATCGGCGCTGTTGCGCGAAGCTGATCTCGATCCGGCCGGACGTGTGATGACATCGGCAGTCGACACGATTCGGCCGTATGTGACGATCGATTTGAATGGCATTCCTGCCTTCAGCATCGATGATCTGTTCACACAGGCCGAGTCACGAATTTCGGAGCTTACGACATCGATCACATCGTTTGACGCAAGCCTGCTTGTGGATCCCATCGCCGCCGGCGCAGGCACGGTCACTGGACTGCTCAGCTCGTTCACGGACGTCATCACGACTGTGACGCTGGAGATTCGTGCGGCGATCGATGCGATTCGTGATGCGATCGCGAGTTTGCCGTTTGATGACATTGCGAATGCGATCCGTGCTGCATTGCAGCCTGTAACGCAGGCGCTGAATGCGATTCGCGAGCTTGTTGCGACGATCAAGGCTGCGCTGGAGACCGCTGCAAACGCCGCAAAGGCTGCAATCGAAGCGGCCGAGGGCGCGATCGATGCATTCAAGGAAGAGGTTGAAGCGCTGTTTGCCGAGGCAAGGGCATTTGTCGAAACGTTGAACATCGATGCGGTTGCGGGCGCGATCTCGGATCGTATCCAGGCGTTTTCGGACGAGCTCGCGAAGGCACAGATGAAGCCGTACTTCGACACGGCCAGTGAAGCGATAGGCGCGGCGGCGGACGTCATTTCGATGGTCCCCTTCAGCATGCTGCCGGAGTCGATGAAGTCCGATGTCGATGCGGCGGTTGCGCCGATTAAGAACACGGATGCGAGTGCGGTCGAGGCGGAGATAGAGTCGCTGCTTCAGATCAGTCCGGACGGGCACATCGAGCTTCGTGATGAAATCGAGGGCGCGCAGCAGGAGATACAGGCGAAGTTCGAGGAGAAGCTCACCGAGATCAGGAAGTTCGACCCACACACGTACGTGGCGCTGCTGGATGAGAAGCTCGGCGAGCTGAAGGATCGCATCAGCGGCATCTCGCCGGAGCTGACGTTGCAGCCTGTACAGGATGCGATCGACCAGGCAAAGAACGCGCTCAATTCGTTCGACCCGGTGGCTGCGCTCGAGCCGGTCCGCGTAGTTTTCCATGATGTTTTGCAGGCGATCGATGACTACTCGCCGTCAAAGCTGATCAAGCCTGTCGAAGACAGGGTCGATGAAGTGCGTGGTCAGATCGTCGCGAAGCTGCAGCTCGACAAATGGGGCTCATCGATCGATGACCTCACGGCGAGTGCGGTGTCCATGCTGGACATCGTCTCCCCGGAAAAGCTCGAGCCGCCATTGCAGCGCGCACTCGGTGAAGTGCGCTCGCTCATCGATCTGATTCCCAACGTCAAGCTCGGCTCCAGCATCGGCGGCTTCATTGCGCTGCTCTATTCGGGCGCCGGCCTTCGGATCTACGGCAGGAGTTTCGATCCGGTAATGGACTGGGTCGGCGGAAGCGTGAAGGGATCGGATGCACTGGAGGCTCGCGCGCAGCGCATAGCCGATGCGATTGCGCACACGCGCACGGCCGTCGAGGGCGTTGACCTGTCGACTGTCCTCATCGATTTGACGCAGAAAATACAAAGCGTCAGCTCTGCGATCGATGGACTGCCGGCTTCGCCTGCACGCGATGGCCTTCAGCTGGCGATTCTCGCCGCGCGACCGGACCAGGTCGCTGCCCAGCTCATCTCGAACCGCACCCGCTATCTCGGACTGCTGGCTGCCGCCGGCACAATCGCGGACACGCTGCGTCGTACCGGCTTCTCGGAAGTCGACCAGTCCGCCGCAGGCCTCAAGACCGCGTTCGCGCCGATCAAGTCCATCACCGATCAGCTCAAGGCGGTGCTCGACCACATGGGGCTGCACGGCTCGGACGGCGGACTACGTGGAATTCTCGGCGCACTGCTCGATGCAATACCGCCGAGTCGGATCATCGGCTTGATCATGCCCATATTCGGCGCGCTCCGCGATCGTCTGCAGACACTGCTGGATGAAGTGACTACGCCGATCAAAGCCGCGATCACGCAGCTGCAAACTTTGATCGCCGCAATCGATCTCACGCCGCTGCGCGAAGCTGTCGATGGCGTTGTCAACGAGGCCAAGGCGCAAATCGCAAGCCTTTCGCCCGATGTGCTGTTGCACGATCAGCTCGAGGCGTTCACGGCGCTGAAAGCGGACCTGCTCGCCTTCGATCCGCTGCACGATGTGTTGTCGGTGCTGGATGCTCTGAAGGCCGCCGTGGAGCGCGTGCTCACGAAGTTGAGTGCGCAGGAGCTGCTCGCGTCTCCCCTCGCGATATATGACCACATCATCGGCGAGCTGGAGAAGCTCAACATCACGCATCTGCTCGATCCGCTGCTCGATGAGCTGGACAACATCGCACTGCAGGTCGATCAGGGTCTCGATGAGACGGTGACCGCGTTCGAGCGCTTGCAGGACGCATTGCAGGATGGCGGCGGTGG
>JBBQYT010000048.1:0-8742 GCA_038208385.1 Longimicrobiales bacterium
ATCAAGGAGTGCCTGTGCCTGCGCGCGACGTCCACTTCCGAAACTCCGAAATCCGTGCAACACACCCGAGCGCGTGTCGAGATGCGCGTTGGTAAGCTCGAGCTGCCATGCCTCACCCGTCGTCGTCGTTCCCTGTACGGTAGCAATAATCGCTACGCGACGCTGCAGCTCGATCGGCAACTCGACAGCGTTCAATGCGTGGAGTCGCAATGTCGACAGGATCGCGTTGCCCCGATCTTCCGGTGCGAGCAGCGGCGCCGGCGGTCCGTTTCGCATCGAGGGTGAATAGAACAGGTTGAGCGCCGCGTCATTGGCGGAGTGCACTACGTCGATTCTTTTAAGCGATGGCGGAATGATCGCAATGCGACTCGGTACGGGGATGCTGAAAAGTGTTGTCGGAATTTCGGCGCCTTCGCGATAGACCTCCTGCAGCAACAACACAAAATCGTTTACCGGAACACCATTCGTGAGTTTCCCGGTGCGCAGATCCTGCACGAGCTCATCGATGTCTCCGCCACCAACGTGCGTATTCCACGTGATGATGGCGATGGAATCCGTCATGACGGCGTCGTGCGCACCAACGGCCTGCTCGAGGACGTTTGGACCGACCGTGCCACAAAGTGTCGCGAGGACTTTGCGCATCGCGGAATCGCGCGCGAGGACCCAGTTCACGCGCTCCTGCGCGGGCCGCTCGAGGCTCGCGACCGTATTGCGACATGTCGCGCCGTTCAGTCCGGGCGGGTTTCTCGGCTCCTGGTCGCTCGTTGGATACAGCGTGACGAGGGCGGCGACGACGATTGATGCTGCGCGACTGCTGATACTCAAAGGCACGTACGAATCATTCCCCGGAAGCCAGGCTTTGTCAGACTTCACATCTTCGGAAGCCTTTTCTGCACCGAACGTTCCAAAACCACCGCCCGAAGGCCTTCGGGGCCTACATCCACTCGAAAGTGATGCGATCGAACGCCCAGGCGCCGGCCTTCCGAACCAGCCTCGATACCTGTCCCGAGATCGCCAGCGGCTGGCGCGTGCTGCGATACCAGTTCACACCCACAATTGCAGTGTCTCCCCGAATCACAGGTTCCGTGACGCGCAGGAACGCATTCGCATTGCGCATGAACTGACAGTAGTGCGCCGCGATGTCATCGCAGAAATACGTTGCATCGCGGTCGCGCACGCCCGCCCCAAGCGTGTCGATCACGAATGAGCGTACCACCGGCGGAAGTTTCGCTGCAGTCGAATACCAGTCGCATACGCGGTCGTTGCACGAATTGGCAGTGAGAGAATCGACAATGATGCGCGAGCGCGCGACCGGGTCCGCCGCACTCATCGAGATTTCGTGCGCGATGATCGCTTTCAGGACATCGACACGCTCGACCCCGGACTGTGCGTGTACCCGGGCAACCGGAAGCAGCAGCAGTGGAAGAGACATTAGAAGCACTCGCCGAATTAGCACGGATCGATACTCGCTTCGAAGTGATTGTGCGTTCGATGATGTCAAATTAACGAAACTATTGCGATTTGCCATAGGAAGTTACTCTCAAACAATCGTTGTGGTACGCGCTAATTGTTGCAGAAACCGCGCAGTGACGCGAAATTTTTCAGCTCGAGTGCATACCGGAACAGAGATTGCACCCCATGAACAACGAAGACCCTAACGCTGCCCAGAGCAAAGCCGTCGAAAGACGGTGACGCAGAGCCACGGGACGATCGCGACCCTAAAGTCGCCATGTCAGCCGAGCCGCCAGCGATCCGAGAACATCCGGCGCCGGCGTTTTTTTCGTTCAGCGCGCAAGCAGGGAGGGATTGTATGGCGCGGAAGAAACTCAAGTTCGTGTATCTCACACTTCCCACGGAAGCGCTCGCACTCGCCGCTTGAACCGCAGTGATTAGGGATTAGGGATTAGCGATTAGTGGCCGCTAACGCGGCCCCTCGCACTGTGCGGTGCAGGAAACGCGCGTCGAATTCCGCGCACTAATCGCTAATCGCTAATCGCTAATCCCTAATCGCTGCGTTCACGATCGCCGCGTTCACTCCCCCCGCAGGATCTCCGCAATCCGTGCCGGCTCAACTTTCATGACGCCACCGAGATGTTTGACGATTGACGCTTCGCGATGATCGAGCGAGCCATCCGAGTGTGACACGAGCGATGCTGCGCGCAGGATCTGCTCGCGTCCGTAATCGTTCAGGTAGCCGTTGATGCGGGCGAGGTAGCGGGCTGCGGTGGTGGGCTCGTTGCGCACGAGTGCAACTTCATCCATCACATCCTGCTCGCTCAGCTCGATGCCGCACACGCTCTCGAAGATTTCGCGCACCACTTCGATCTCGGGATCCTGGATCACGCCATCCGCAGCGACCATCAGGGCGAGAATTCGTTTCATTGCGCGCTGGTATTCGCCGATAGCGGACTCGCTGAGCTCGCCCGCGTCGTACGCGAGTACCTCGGGACGGAATGTCGACATACAATCGTCGCACTCCACGTACTCGCCAATTGTGCCGGACGTGAACTTGATGCCGAAGACGCTGAGGGTCCTGCGCACGCGCGTCCGGACATAGCTGCGCCTGCCCATGCAGCGCGGGCAATAGAATTCGCCGCGCCCCAGTCGAATCGGGTCGGGCTCGGAGCCAAAAAGCAGGGAGGGCACGCCTCTAAGATAGTGCGCGGGACGCGTCGCCGCAGGCGGTGTCTTTCACCGCTATGCGCCGGCTAACGGCTGGCTGTTCCGCAACACTATGTTCTCGTAGTAGTGCAGGAAAGACTCGGGGGTGTTGGCCACGATCGCCTCCGCTGGTCAACGATTTGCACTGTGTTCGCCAACTATGCTGCACTGGCTCCTGCACATCATCCGCTCGCTGCGCTACGAGGGTATCGGCATCCTGATGTTCCTCGAGAGCATCATCCTGCCACTGCCGGGTGAGCTGTTCATGGGATTCGGCGGCTTCCTGTCCGGTCGACGCGTCATGACATTCCTCGGCGTTGTCATCGCAGGCACAATCGGCGAGGTGCTCGGTGCCCTGCCCTGGTATTACATCGGCCTGAAGTTCGGCGCAGGCGGCGGCCTCGATGACTGGGTGAAAAAACACGGCCGCTGGCTGCTGCTCAGTCCGCAGAAAATCAAACGCGCAAACGAGCACTTCGAGAAACGCGGTCCCTGGACTGTCGTCATCGGGCGACTGACGCCCGGCATTCACTCGATGATCGGGCTGCCTGCCGGCGTCGGCAAGATGCCATTCCTGCCGTTTTTGTTTTACACGTTCATCGGCACGATCATCTGGGTCGTCGCATTCACCTACATCGGCCTGCTGCTCGGCTCACACTACCAGGTCGTGTCGAAATATCTCGGGCCCGTCAGTCTCGTAGTGCTGGCCGGCGCTGTTATTGGCGTTGTGATCTGGTGGCGGAGACAAAACCGCCGCAAGCGACGTTGATCATCGCACCACGCACAGTCCCGTGCGCTCGATGCGCATGTGCTGCGACGCGTCGAACGAAAACAGCACGTAGCGCGCTCTGCCGTACACGTCCGCATCATTCCTGAATGCCGCTCTCGCCACGACGAAGTCGCCCGGCAAAAGTCCCTTTGCCTCCGTCAGGCTCTTCACCTCGAAAACCTCGAACGCCAATTTCCGGATGATTGCGGCCATGATGGGTTGTACGCAGATGAGAACGACTACAATTGCTAGAACGTATGCCCACGGCTTGTTGTAGCGTCGCGGAACGAATGACTGGCCGATGGTGCGCGTCGTCCTGAATGCATCGACGACAACCACGATCCACACGACGAGCAGGAGCGCCATCGCCAGGACGAGGCTGTTGAATGACAGCGGTACCAGAAACGACAGCAACAGCGCAGCGATGCACAACGCAGCGAGAAACCCTCCACCCTTCGCGAGCTGGCCATTGTACATCTGGCCGAGCCCGGGCACTACCGCGCTCAGCATCGCTGCAACTGTCGGATTTCTTTCGTGCGACGTCAATCCCGCTCTTCAGACGGTGCCGGGCCACCGCGCTGGGCGACGGCCGGACTCGGTGCGCCCTGCATCAGCATGTGGTGATAAATCAACGCGCCGAGCGCGCCGCCGACGAGCGGGCCAATCCAATACACGGCATGGTGCGCCCAGTGACCTGATGCGAGCGCGGGTCCGAATGTGCGCGCAGGATTCATTGCACCGCCGGTGATGGGACCAATCGCCATGATGTCCATTGCGACGGTGAGACCGATGGCCATTGGATAAACCGACTTTGGTGCGCGCTCGTCGACAGCGCTGCCGAATACGACAAGCACGAGAAAGAATGTCGTAACGGCCTCGAGTGCGATGCCGGCTCCCGGCAGCACGCCAAGTCCGAGATCGGGTGTCCCGCCCGCGACAAACTCAACGCCGATCACCTGTCTGAGGAGCAGCGCTGCGATGGTTGCACCGCCAAGCTGTGCAATCCAGTACAGCGCGGCGCGGCTGATCGGCATGCGGCCCGTGACGACAAAGCCGAACGTGACTGCGGGATTGAAGTGACCGCCGGAGACGGCGCCAAGCGCTGCAATCATCACGGCAATGGCGAGGCCGTGAGCGAACGCAATGCTCGCGAGGTTGACGATGCCTTCGGGCGCACCTGCGATGCGCGCAGCACCGATGGCGAGCACGCCAATGAAGATCAGGGCAAATGTGCCGATCGCTTCGGCGACCATCACCTTCACGCGGTCATCGTTCATGAGTCCTCCTGTATTTTCGGCGAGTTGCGCATTTGTAGGAGCAGCCATGCGCCGGTGCCGAGTCCGAATGCCATACTCAGAATAGCGAGCAGACGTAGCAATCGTCCAATGATCGCATCATCGCCAAGCATGCCCCAGTGGCCGAGCAGCCAGTGCCAATCGTGCGTGGGCTCATCGCCGCCGGGCGATACCAGGTCGAGCACCTGCGTGCGGGCGTCCGCTGCATACACGGATACACTGAAGAAATTGGTCGCAAGCCAGCAGAACGCGATGGAAATCGCAAAAAAATCTTTTTGGCGGTAGAACAGGACCATCGCAATGATTGGGGCGAGACACTGCAGGAGGCTTCCGCCCAGCACCGTCATGACTTCGCCGAACGGAATGAACAGGTAGTGGCCCATCTCATGGATGCCGAGATTCAGGCCGTCGAAGATCGTGCCGTATTCCTCATCCTTCAGGTAGTGCACGAACATGTACGCGAACCAGGCGAGCAGCGGCGCGCGCACCAGCCAGTTGCGACCGCGCGCCCACTCGGCAGCCTGACCAAACAATGTTTCCGGCGACGTTGTCTCCGACACCGCCCCGTGCATTTCCATTCTGTGCGACTACCAGCCCATGCGCTGGCGAAGCGCAGTTACATGACCGACATGATGCCGGCCGTGCCACTCGTACAAACCGAGAACCTTGCTCAGCGGCACCCTGCCAAGCTCGGGATGCTGGAATGTTCTGGCGAAATCCGCGTCGCTCATCCCGCGCATCAAAATCACCCAGCGTTCCTGTAACGTCTCGAGCAATTTGAGCGACGTCTCGACTGGCGTGTCACGCACGTCCGACAGCTTCGCCCATTCCGCTTCCTCATACGGCTTGATCATCGGATTATCTTCCGTGAGCGCAAGCTTGAAGCGAATGAACGCATTCATGTGACTGTCCGGCACGTGATGCACAACCTGGCGCACAGTCCATCCACCATCACGATACGGCGTGTCGAGCTGCGCATCATCGAGCCCCTGTACGGCTTCGCGCAAACGCGCCGGCGCGTCGGCAATCGTGGCGATGAGCGCAGCGTAGCGGTCGGGCGTGATGTCCTGCTTCCAGTCGAAGCGCCCTACGGGGTAGCGAAGATCGCCCAGTATCGCGTGCATTTCAGTGCCCTCGTGCGGTAGTTTTTGGCCTGGTTGCTGACTTTGTTTGGCTTTTTTTTGGCGCTTTTTTTTTGGCGGACCTGTGTTTATTCCTTGCATTATGGCCGTTCCTGCTATCAAACGCCTTTCCAAAGTGTGCCTTTTCGGCGGTTTTTCATGACTGGAGCGGCCAAAACGCAAGGAATAAAGTCTGGTCCGCCATTTTTAATCGCCGTTTTTAGCCCTTCACAACCGGGTGCCCGGCGGACTCCCACTCCCGAAAACCGCCATCCAACGAAATCACGTTTGTGTAACCCATCTTCTGCAGATTGTCTGCGGCAAGTGCGGAACGAAATCCGCCGCCGCAATACAAGATGATTTCCGAATTGCGGTCGGGAATTGTTCTATCGATGTCGCGCTCGATGATTCCCTTGCCGAGATGCACAGCGCCGGGCAGATGTCCCTTGTCCCACTCGTTGTCTTCGCGCACATCGACCAGGTGGAATTTCTCGCCTGCATCGCGACGACGTTTGACTTCAGCAATGTTCGTCTCGCGAATGCGCGACTTCGCATCATTTACGATTTTTTCGAATGCTTCACTGTGCTGGTGCGCCATGGGCAGTACACTCCGCTAACTTACGCTGCATGAAACGACGTTCCGGCGATGTGCACGACAGACCAAGTGCCTCGCCGTAACACGCGGCGGCGCGCGCGGAATCGCCGGCGCGGAGCCACAGGCCGGCGAGGATCGCCGGCAGGAGATAATACCGTGCCAGAGCCGGATGCGCACGCAGCATTTCCAGCGCGCGAATCCCCGCGGTGGGTCCTTTCACCATTGCGATGGCGACTGCGCGATTCAACTCCACGACGGGCGATGGCGCGATCGCCGAAAGATCGTCGTACAGGCGCAGGATAAGGGCCCAGTCTGTCGACGATTCGTCGGCGGCGACGGCGTGCGCGGCGGCGATGCCGGCCTGAATGTGGTAGGTACTGACTTCATCGCCGGCGGCGGAGCTTTCCAGAAAGCGCATTCCGGCGCTTATGAGCGTCCTGTCCCAACGCGAGCGGTCCTGCTCGGCGAGGAGCAGGAGCATGCCGGTCTCGTCGGTGCGGGCCGACAGGCGACTCGCCTGCAACAGCATCAGAGCAAGGAGTGCGTGGAGGCGGGGTATGTCGGTTTCGTCGCGACGCGTCAGCAAACGGGCGAGTCGAATCGCTTCGTGACACAGCTCCTGGCGCACGAGACTCTCGCCCTCGTGCGCGTTGTAGCCTTCATTGAACAACAGGTATAACACATCGAGAACACTGTCGAGACGCGCGCGCAGCTCATCGCCACGCGGAAGCTCGAAACGAATTTCCTGTTCGACAATGGTGCGCTTCGCGCGCACGATGCGCTGGGCGATGGTCGCAGGCTCGCAGAGAAACGCGGCTGCGATTTCGCGGACGCTGAACGCGCCTGCCGTCTTGAGTGTGAGTGCGACGCGCGCGTCGCGCGGAAGGTCGGTGTGGCAGCACATCAGGACCATCGCCAGCTCGTCATCGCCGAAGGCTTCCTCGGCATACCCGACCTCGATGTCGGTAGGAATCGCGAAGACGGGCTCGAGCTTTTTTCGGAGCAATGCATCACGCCGGACAATGTCGAGCGCGCCGTTCCGCGCGACTGAGAACAGCCAGCCGCGCGGATTTGCGGGAACGCCACGGTAGGGCCACGTCTGGAGTGCCTTGACGAGCGCATCCTGGACGACTTCTTCGGCAATGTCGAGGTGATCGGGACCGAGCACGCGCGTGAGCGCAGAAACCATCTGTCCTGCACATTCGCGGAACAGGTGGTCGACCAGCGCGTGCTCGTGACTCATGCGCGTCCCATATCCTCGATTTCACGAATCTCGAGACTGCCGAAATTCAGGTGCGGATGGTCCGAGACGAGCTTTTCAACGTCGGCGTAGCCGGGAGCCTCGAGGATCCAGAACCCGCCGATCACCTCCTTGCTCTCGACGAAGGGGCCGTCCGTCACGCTGAGGCCCGAATTGCCGCCGCGGAGAACCTTGCCTTGCCCATCACGAAGCTTTTCGCCGCCCTTGAGCCTGCCCTGCTTCGCGACCCGCTCGCCCCAGGCGCCATACGTTTGAAGCATTTCCTGCATTTGGGCCGGGCTCATCTCTCCCGACGCCGTCTGCCACCTGCCATCATCGCGCGCCACCAGCAAATACTTGGGCATTTTCGCCTCCCTCGGTTTTGCCCCGGTGGTTGCCCGGCGGACGGAGCCGGCACCGGCGCTATCGCGTGATCGTCCGTCTCCAGACGAATACGCCTTTTGAAAATCGACATAAGGGGTTGAAAAAGGAAAACGGCGCGAGAGAAAAATCTCCCGCGCCGCCCCTAACTGCATGAAAGAGAACGGCTTATGCCATTCCCTCAAACCGAACTACTTCTTCGGTGTGATGACCTTGGTCGTGTCGGCCGGTGCGCCCGGGGGTCCCATCATCGCGCCCGAGGTGCTCATGGCTGCCATCGTGTCGACCGGTGCTGCTGCCGGTGCCGGCGCCGGCTCAACAGCCGTTGTCGTCATCTCGGTGTTCTCTTCCTTCTTCTCGCATGCGCCAAGTGTCAGCATTGCGGCCGTCAGAACGAGTAGCGAACGCTTCATATTGACCTCTCCGATAGGATTGTCCACGCCGGACGAATGTCCAGCGCACGCAGGCCGGCGACAATTGCCAGCCTGACCGGGCTCCCGCCCCCGGGAGCACCTGAGCGCTCAGAGAATGCACTGGACAACAAGCGCTGTCAAGGAGAAAGAGCAGTTTTTTCAGGGATTAGAGATTGGGGATTAGAGATTAGTTTTAGTTCACCGCCAGTAAGCACTGCCGTGAACACGAAGCGCCCAGTGCTTCAGAAGCACCGGGCGCTCATCATG
>JBBQYT010000049.1:0-8716 GCA_038208385.1 Longimicrobiales bacterium
GCTCGAGGAGCTCGGTTCGGATGAAGTCATCACGGTCTACCGGAACGGGCCGTTCATGGACCTGTGCCGCGGGCCGCACATTCCGAATACAGGTTACCTGAAGCATTACAAGCTGATGTCGGCCGCCGGCGCGTATTGGCGAGGCGATGAGAAGCGCCAGATGTTGCAGCGCATCTATGGCACCGCCTGGTTCAGCGACAAGGACATGGCGCAGTACGTCGAGCGGATTGAGGAGGCCAAACGCCGTGACCATCGCAAGTTAGGCCGCGAGCTGGACCTGTTCTCGATCGAGGACGAGGTCGGCCCGGGGCTGATTCTCTGGCACCCCAAGGGTGCGATGGTGAAGTGGTTGTTGTCGCGCGCGGTGGAGGATGACAACGTGGCATCCGGATACGAGCTGGTATACACACCCAACATCACACGCGAAGAGCTTTTCCTGATTTCCGGCCACCTCCCACTGTACGCCGCCAATCAGTATCCGCCCATGGCGGCCGGCGCGGGCGAGGATGAGAGCGTGCGGTATCGGGTGAAGCCGATGAACTGCCCGATGCACTGCCTGATCTATCGGTCGCAGCCGCGCAGCTACCGGGACCTGCCGCTGCGGCTGTCCGAGGTCGCAAACGTATATCGCAACGAGAAATCCGGCACTCTGCACGGCCTGCTGCGCGTGCGCGGGCTATCGATGGATGACGCCCACATCTTCTGTACGCTGGATCAGGCGGAGGACGAGATTTTCCTTTGCCTGGACCAGGTTGACCGATTGCTGCGCCAGACATTCGGGTTGGACCTCGAGTTTGAGATTTCGACCCGTCCGGAGGAGAAGCTCGGAGACGATGCGGCGTGGGACAAAACCGAGGCTGTTCTGATGAATGCGTTGCAGCGCAAGGGAATTGCGTTCGATGTCGACGTCGGCGGCGGGGCATTTTACGGTCCGAAGATCGACGTAAAGTTCAAGGACGCGATTGGTCGTGTCTGGCAGGGGCCGACCATCCAGCTGGACACCCAGCTACCCGAGCGATTTGCGCTGGAATACGTTGGCGCAGATAACAAACCGCACCGCCCGGTGATGATCCATCGCGCGATTTACGGTACGCTCGAGCGGTTCATCGGAATGCTGATCGAGCAGTACGCGGGTGCGTTCCCGCTGTGGCTGGCGCCCGAGCAGGTGCGCGTGCTTCCGATCACAGATGAATTGGCGGACGCTGCGGCACAGCAGGTTGCGGCATTGAAGGGAGCGGGCATTCGCGCGCACCTGGATTCTCGTTCGGAGACCCTGGGGTATCGCATTCGCGATGCGGAGACGCACAAGATTCCGTACATGGCGGTCATTGGTCAGCGCGAAGCAGAAGCTGGCACAGTGGCGGTACGGGCGCGCGGCGCGGGTAAAAAGCAGGAAGTCATGTCGACACAGGAGTTTATCGAGAAGCTTCGGAGGGAGATCGACACACGCGCGCTCTCTTGACGTGCATAGTGTACGCTCGCTAGTTTAGGACTACATTATTGGGAAGCGGGAGCTGCGTGCTCCCCACCCTTCGGTCCGCGAAGCGCGGTATCGCCGGGTTCTAAGGCAAAGAAGGCTCACCGTCTCGCAAGGATGGGGGAGCGTTTTGCTATGAACCGGACCGGCGCCTGCGCGGGTCCGTTTTTTATTCCTGCTCGGAGGAAATCGCCATCAGCGTCGAGAAGAGAGTTCGCGTCAACCGGCAGATCCGAATCAGCCCCGTGCGCGTGATTGGTGCGGACGGAGCGCAACTTGGAATCCTTGCGGTTGAAGAGGCCATCGCAGCGGCGGAGAACGAGGGTCTCGATCTGGTAGAGGTTGCACCGAATGCGCGACCGCCGGTGGTCCGGATCATGGACTACGGCAAGTTCAAGTATGAAGAGGCACGGAAGGCGCGAAAAGCTCGTAAGAAGCAGCACCACATACAGATCAAGGAAGTAAAATTTCGGCCTGGCATTGAGGTGCACGACTTCGACTTCAAGGTGCGGCACGCACGGAAGTTCCTGGAGGAGGGCAACAAGGTGAAGGCAACGATGATGTTCCGCGGGCGTCAGATGGCGCATCCGGAGCTTGGCAGGGAAGTACTGACGCGTGTGGCACTGGCGCTTGATGATCTGGGTAAGGTCGAGTCTCAGCCGATGATGGAAGCACGCACGATGACAATGGTTCTGGCGCCCCGGGTGACGCAGGTGCGTCCCGCCGCCGACGATGACGACGAGGAGTAGGGGGTCAACATGCCGAAGATGAAGACAAACAAGAGCGCCAAGAAGCGCTTCAAGATCACGGGTACCGGCAAGGTCAAGCGCGGTCACGCGATGAAGAGCCACATCCTGACGAAGAAGGCGCCGAAGCGGAAGCGCCATTTGCGGAAGTTGGTGATCGCATCGAAGGGCGATTCACGCCGCGTAAAGCGCATGCTTGGAATGGGAGGCTAATCCATGGCTCGCGCAACGGGTGCGGTGCCCCGCCACGCAAAACACAAGAAGTATTTCCGTGCTGCGCGCGGATACTTCGGTGCACGGTCGAAGCTCTGGCGCATTGCGAAAAACGCCGTCGAGCGCGGCTGGGTTTATTCGTATCGGGATCGCAAACAGCGCAAGCGCGAGTTCCGTCGTTTGTGGATTGCCCGTATCAATGCGGCAAGCCGCGAGCACGGTCTCAGCTATTCGCGATTTATGAACGGCTTGAAGCAGGCGGGAATCGAGGTCAATCGCAAGGTGTTGTCGGATCTGGCAGTTCGGGAGCCAGCGGCGTTTGCGGAGCTGGTCGAACAGGCCAAGGCGAAGCTGAGCGCCAACTAGACCGGCGGACGCCTGTGCGTTCGCGATCCAAATTCCAGCCTCACAGATTACACCCAGTTGGTGCGTGGCCATGTCACGACCGACTGGGTGTCTTTCGTAACTAATCCATTAAGAGACAATGAGCGGAAATCTCTTAGAGCAGCTTAGCGAGATCGAAAAGGACGCGGCCGCGAGCCTTGGTGGGGCCGATAGCGTCGACCGGATCGAGCAGCTTCGCGTCCAGTTTCTGGGCCGTAAGGAGGGCAAGCTGTCGGGCGTATTGCGCCAACTTGGCGAGATCGACCCCGCGGACCGCCCCACAATCGGCGACGCCGCAAACAAGGCCAAGGACAAGATCACGGCGCTGCTGGACGAGAAGCGCAAGCAGCTCGAGAACCTTGCCGCCGGCAAAGCCGCCGGTCCCGACCTCACGCTGCCGGGCCGACGCGTGTGGAAGGGCGCGCTGCATCCGGTCACGCAGGTTGTCGAAGAAATCTGCGAAGTGTTTCGCTCGCTTGGCTTTACGCGCGTGCGCGGGCCCGAGGCCGAAACCGACTGGTACAACTTCACTGCGCTGAACACGCCGCTCGACCATCCCGCGGCCGACGCGCATGACACGTTCTATCTGGGCGAAGGTCTGCTCCTTCGAAGTCACACGTCTCCCGGCCAGATCCGGACAATGCAGGCGTTCAGGCCGCCGATCCGCGTGGTCGTTCCCGGCATGGCGTACCGGCGCGATCCGTTCGATGCTTCGCACGCGCCCGGGTTCGAGCAGCTCGAAGGCCTGGTCGTCGACGAGGGCATCACGTTCGTGGACTTCAAGGCGACGCTCGCCGAATTTGCGCGCCGCATGTTCGGGCCGAATGTAAAGACACGCCTGCGGCCGTCATTTTTTCCATTTACGGAGCCCAGCGCGGAAATGGATGTGAGCTGTCTGCTGTGCGGCGGCACCGGCTGCAGTGCATGCAAGAGAACGGGCTGGATGGAGATCATGGGCTGCGGAATGGTTGACCCCGCGGTCTTCGAGCACGTCGGGTACGACCCCGAGCGCTATACGGGCTTCGCCTTCGGCATGGGCCCCGGACGTATCGCAATGCTGCGGTACGGCATCACGGACATTCGAACGCTCTACGAGGCGGACGTCCGCTTCCTCGAGCAGTTTTCATAAGACGATGAACATCAGCTATCAGTGGCTACGCGCGATCGCGCCTGACATCACGGATACACCGGACCAGCTCGCCGCGCGCCTTGCTATGGCGGGAGCGCCGGCGGACGCCGTCGAATACCTGGACGCCAACCTCGAAGACATCATCATCGCGAAGGTCCATACCGCGGGGAAGCATCCAAATGCCGACCGCCTTTCCGTTTGCACAGTCGATGCGGGTACGGGCGAAATTCTGAACGTCGTGTGCGGCGCTCCGAACGTGAAGGCAGGCGCGTTCTATCCGTTCGCGCCAGCGGGAGCGAAGCTGCCCGGCGGAATCGAAATCAAGCGCGCGAAGATCCGCGGCGCCGAGAGCAACGGGATGCTGTGCAGCGAGCGCGAGCTTGGCCTCGGCCGCGACCACGCCGGCATCATGGAGCTGCGCGGAGACTTCACGCCGGGCGAGTCGTTCGTCCCGGCGATCGGTCTGAATGATGTGCGGTTCGTGATCGATGTCGGCGCGAACCGTCCCGACATGCTTTCGCACATTGGTGTTGCACGCGAGCTGGCTCCAGGCGGCATGGCCGCGCTTCGCTTGCCGGAATTTCCAAATGCACCTTCCAGCAACGTCGCGGTGGCATCTGCGCAGGCTGAAGGGACAACCGGTGGCCTGCGCGTGCGCATTGAAGATCCGGATGGCTGCACGCGCTTCACAGGCGCTGTCATTCGCGGAGTTACCATCGCGCCATCGCCAATCTGGCTGGCGGCCCGACTGCGCTCGATCGGTCTCAGACCGATCAATAACGTCGTGGACGCGACCAACTACATGCTCCACGAGCTTGGCCAGCCAATGCACGCCTACGACCTGACAAAGCTGGGCGGGAGCGAGATCGTCGCGCGGCGCGCGCGTGCCGGCGAATCACTGGTCACGCTGGATGGCGAGACGCGAAAGCTCGAAGCCGGCATGCTCATCATCGCCGATCATGATGTACCCGCCGGAGTCGCAGGCGTGATGGGCGGGCTGCACAGCGAAGTCACGAACGACACGAAAGACATATTCCTCGAATGCGCCGTGTTCGATCCCAAGTCTGTGCGCACCACGCGTCGTGCGCTCGGCCTTTCGACCGACGCCAGCTATCGGTTCGAGCGTGGTGTCGACTGGGAGGAAGTGCGGCCCGCGATGCAGCGCGCAGTATCCCTGATCATTGCGGTTGCAGGTGGAACGGCCGATGCGCCGGCGATCGACGTCACGACGGTCGAGCGCGATGCGCCGGTTGTAACACTGCGTCCGGCGCGCGTGAAGCACGTCCTGGGTGTGCAGCTCTCCGTCGACCAGATCGAGCGCTATCTGACACCGCTCGGATTCGACGTTCTCGCGCGGTCCGCCGATTCCTTGCGCGTACGCGTGCCCGGCAGTCGCTGGCACGATGTGTCGCGCGAGATCGACCTTATCGAAGAGATCGCTCGCCGGCACGGGTTCGAGTCGTTTGCGGATGATTTGCGCGCGTTCCGCCCGAGCGCCGTGCCCGAAGACGCGATGTCAATGCTCGAGAACCGGCTGCGCCTGTGGCTCGCCGGCCGTGGCTTTCTGGAAGCGCGCATGGCGGCGTTCGCGCCGGATTCAGAAGGCGACGTCGCGCTCCTGAATCCGCTGTCTGCCGCCGAAGGACATCTCCGCAACACCGTCGCGTCCGGCCTGTTGAGGCGCGCCGAATACAACTTCGCGCGCGGCACGCGCAATATCCGGTTATTCGAGATTGGCACCGCGTTCGCCGCGGGCGATCAAGGCGGCCTTCCCGTAGAGACAAACCGCCTGGCGGGCGTCTTCACGGGCGCGCGCACACCGCCGCACTGGAGCGCGGGTACGCAGGTCTTCGATGAGTGGGACCTGAAGGGACTGATCGAAGATCTGTCCGGAATTGTTGGCAGTGATGTCAGCATCCGACCGATGAGTGACAGTGCGCAGCAGACTGCATTTCCAAAACTGGAGACAGGATCTTCGTTCGAGATAGTCGATCCCACGGGCGCGCGCGTCGGCGTGGGCGGGGCGGTGCCGGCAAACTCGATCGATGCGCCGCTCTGGGCAGGGCAGGTCTACGCGTTCGAGATCGTCTTGACGGACGCGATGACACGCAATGAGTCCTCGAAGATGCGCGCGCTGCCGAGCTTCCCGGGAATTGAGCGGGACATGGCGCTACTCGTCGACGATTCAGTCGCATCCCTGACGGTCGAAAACACGATCCGCGGCGCGGCCGGTCCGCTGCTCGAGTCGTTGGCCGTTTTTGACGTATACCGCGGCAAGGGCGTACCCGCTAACATGAGAAGCATTGCCTACCGGGCTGCGTTTCGCGCGGAGGATCGCACGCTCACGGATGAGGATGCGGACCGCACAATGAAACAGATATTGACGCGTCTGAAGGAGGACCTGGGTGTCGAACGGCGCGGGTAGGGCGGCGGTCATTCCGCCGGAATGGGATCGCCTCGAGTTGGGCGTTCGACGCCTGATCGATGACCATAAAGGATGGCGCAGGCGGGCGCGCGCTGCTGAACAGCGCGTCCAGGAATTGGAAGCGACACTCCGGGATCTGACGTCCGGTGTGCTCGATCCGGAAGTCTTGTCCGCGCGCGTGCAGACGCTCGAAGAAGAGAATCGATCGCTTCGTCAGCGCGTGGATCTCGCACGCGAAGGTGTTCGCCGCGTGCTCGGCCGCCTGCAGTTTCTCGAGGAGGACCGGTGAGCGACCAGGCCGGCAAATCGGTCGTCACCGTCGCCATCGCGGGTGAGGAATATACCCTCCGCGCGGATGCGACGGCGGACTACACAAGGGAGTGTGCCGCGTACGTCGACCGGACCGTTTCGGACATCCGCGGACAGGGCACGCTGGTCGAAACTCACAAGGCTGTCATCCTCAGCGCTTTGTCGTTGGCGGACCAGCTTTTCCAGGCTCGCGCAGAGCTCGATTTGCTCCGCCGTGAGCTGTCCCGGCTGGCCTCGAAACTCGCCTCGGATATTGATTCTGCAGCCCAATCCGAGGACCTTGCGCCTCGCTCTTAGCGCAGGGTAACTTTCTTATCGGGGTGAAGGGTTTTTGGCTTCGCCCACATTGTTTAAAACAAGATACAATCCGAAGTTGCCTACCTCGGGCGTCCTTGACGCCCTTCTGGAGAGCTCATGGATACACTGGTGCTGGCTGGCGCGGCCGCCGTTGCGGTCGTGCTCGGCTTGCTGCTTGGCTGGTGGATCGAGCGCGTGCGCCTGCGAAAGGCTAAAGCGGGAGCGGAAGATGTCGCCGCTCGAATCCGCTCCGATGCCGAGCAGGAAGGTGAGCGAACGCGCCGAGCCGCCGAGTTGGCAGGAAAAGAAGAAGCATACCGCGCGCGTGAAGAGTGGGAACGCGAGGAAGCGCGCCGAAGGGAAGATGCAGAAAGAGCCGAACGTCGCATTGAAGAACGCCGCTCCGGACTGGACAGGAAGTACGACATACTCGACCAGAAGGAACACCAGCTCGAGGAGCGCGAGACAGGTCTCGAAACGCGCAACGCGGACCTCGCGCGACAGTTTGTAGAAATTGGAAACTTGACGGAGGAAGCCCGCCTGCGGCTGGAACAGCTGGCCGGGATGAGTGCAGAGGACGCAAAGAAGCAGCTGATCAAGCAGATGGAGGAGCAGGCGCGGGCCGAAGCATCAAACCAGATTCGCGAGATCAAGGAAAACGCGAAGAAGGAAGCCGAGCGCGAAGCCAAGAACATCATCTCCCTCGCCATTCAGCGCATTGCCGCGGACCACACCGCGGAGAGTGTCGTCTCCGTCGTCAGTCTTCCGTCGGATGAAATGAAGGGTCGCATCATCGGGCGCGAAGGCCGTAACATTCGGGCATTCGAGCAGGCCACTGGCATCGACGTCATCATCGATGACACGCCGGAAGCCGTGATCCTCTCCGGCTTCGATCCGATCCGTCGCGAGACGGCGCGGCTCAGCCTCGAAAAGCTCGTTGCGGATGGTCGCATCCATCCCGGACGCATCGAGGAAGTCGTCGCCAAAAGTCGTATTGAAGTCGAAGAGGCAATGATCCAGACTGCGGAGGAAATCCTTTACGAGCTGGGCGTGCATGGTGTGCATCCCGAGGTCGTGAAAATTCTCGGCCGCTTGAAGTTCCGCACGTCGTACGGGCAGAACCAGCTACTGCACTCGAAGGAAGTCGCGATCGTCGCCGGCAACATGGCGTCCGAGATGGGACTGAACGCGACAATGGCGAAGCGCATGGGTCTGCTGCATGACGTCGGTAAGGGTCTCACGCACGAGCACGAAGGCACGCACGTCGAGCTGGGCTGGAATCTCGCGAAAAAGTACAACGAGCCGGATGAGGTCCTGAACGCCATCAAGGCACACCACGACGAAGAGCCGCACCGCTATCCGGAAACATTCCTTGTGACGGCTGCGGACGCGATCAGTGGCGCCCGTCCCGGCGCGCGGCGCGAGATGTTCGAGACGTACGTGAAGCGGCTCGAGAAGCTGGAAGAGATCGCACAGAGCTTCCCGGGCGTCGAGCGCTGCTTCGCAATCCAGGCGGGCCGGGAAGTGCGCGTGATGGTGAACCCCGAGAACGTCAACGATGGTAGAATGACAGAGATCAGCGAGCAGATCGCGCGCCGTCTCGAGGGCGAGCTGCAGTATCCCGGACAGATCAAGGTTGTTGTCATTCGTGAAACTCGGGCGGTGGACTTTGCCCGATAAGCAAAGTTGCACCTCGTAAGCGAACAGGTGTAAAAGCACAGATGGCAAAGATTATT
>JBBQYT010000050.1:0-8699 GCA_038208385.1 Longimicrobiales bacterium
AGCGCTTCATCAAGCCGCAGCGCGAGCGGGCTGAGATGGTCATCCGGTTCTATGCGCAGCCCGAGTACTGGGAGACGCACGACAACAGTGCACTCAACGTACGCATCCTGTTGCGACGTCCGCTCGGAGTGGAGCACATCCTGTCGCAGGTCGCGTGGGCAGATTCCCATCAGGGAAACGTCCGTCCGCCACTCCTGATCGAACAGCAGGGCGCCGAGGAGGGTGGCGGCCTCGCGCTCGATATCGATGGTCACATTCCGGACGATCTGGCAATCGAGCTCGAGGAGCGCTTCTGGTCGCGCATGGAGCGCGTACGGCATTTGCGCCCCGAAGTGCTCGGCAGCTTCCAGCAGGATGGCGTGACGCGCCGCTCCAAGACGCTTGCACTCACGCAGGTGCTCGTTACGTTCTACTGCATCCAGGCTGCGGAGCAGGAGCGACAGCGCGTGCTTTCCAACGGGCCGGTCCAGATGACGGCCGGCGTGGGGATCTAGCGCACCAGCCTTTCGATTTCAACGATAGTGGTGGGCAGGATGGATCTGCGTCAACAGCCATCGTATGGCAGCAGCTCGAGTCCGGAAACGCCCGACCAGGGCGGTGAGCTGCTCAGCCAGTATTTTCGGGGAATAACGGAGCGACTGCGTGCTGAGATCGAATTCATCAGCACGCTGTTCCTGGATACGTCGATTGTCGGTGATGGAACCAGACAGCTGCTGCGCGACCTCGTAACGCGGTTTCTTCCGGCCCGCTACGGGGTCGGCACCGGCGTCGTCATTGACAGGCAGGGCAATCAAAGTCGTTTGTGCGACATCGTCGTGTACGACAAAACGTACTACCCCTCTCTCCTCGCGCTCGAGGCAGCACATCTGTTTCCCGTCGACTTCGTGTACGCAACAGTCGATATCCGCCCGCGCCTCAGCTCCGATGAAGTAAGAGAATCCCTGGCCGCAGTATCATCGGTGCGTCGTCTGAAAATCGTAACGGATGAGTTCATGCTCCCCGAAGCGCGCGACGGCGGAATCTCCGTGCAGGGATATCGTCCGACGCCGCCCGTCGCGTGTGTCTTTGCATTCGAGAGCAACGTAAAACAATTGCAGGCATTCAAGGATTGGTTCACACCGACGAGAGCCGAGATCACACATCTCTATCCGCGTCTCGTCGGCTGTCTCGACCAGGGCGTAGTGCACCTCGACGGCGATGAATTGCGCGCGTACTCCCTGCCCGTGATGAAAAGTGAAACCGGGTTTCTCGCGACAGTGTTTCGCGCAGACACTGCCGTTCACGAAGGCGTTGTCTACCCGGTCAAACAGATCAAAGGCAACTTCGCACTCATCGATCAAAGCCGCGTACTGCTTTTCTTCATCCTGAAGCTGAACGACATGCTCGCCGTCAAACGAATCAATCCAGCCCTCCGCATGACCAACCACTTCCTGCAGGGGCCACTCTCTTCAGTGGTTGAAATCTGAACTGCCCGCCCTTAAGTAGTTGCACATAGAAAAAGCCCCCAGCCTCTGCACGTAGCGGCTTGGGGGCTTCTCTTTGCTGGCAGTCTCCGGATCGGCCTGGCTTCGTCCTTCGGCTATGCTTCGGCAGCTTTCGCAGCAGCAGCAGCAGCAGTCTTCGCGACAGCAGCAGCTTCTTTTATTTCCATTTTCTCATGCTGCATCTTCGACTCTTCAGCCAGGATCAGACGCGCCGCCAATTCCATTTGGAACTTGATGGAGCCGACACCTTCGCGAAGAATGCGCGTCTTCGTGTGTTGATTGCCGCTGCGTCCCGCGGCGATTTCCATTCCGCCGGCAAGCTGCGAAATCGAATCGAGACCGGCGCCCATCAATTGCATCTTGAGTCGCTGCAGCTCGCGCTTCATGCTCTGCGAAAGCGCATCGGCACCGTTCTTCGCAGCCGCGAATTGTTCAATCATTGCGTAGACACGCTGAACCCTGCGCGTCAACTCTTCCAGCTCGCCCAGTTTACGGGCGCCGGTCGGACTCAATTTGCCTGCCATACCTTAAAGCTAACACAATTCGGACAAGACAGGGAATTGTGGTTCCACCGCGACGAATTGTGGCGCCACCTCGACTTGTGGACGCTTCCGCAGGGCCGCAATTTGACTCCTCATCGGGCGCCACTCTTTCGCTCGATTGCGGAATTCCGCCCGCTTTGTCGTTTTATGAGGAGTAAATGAGCCAGATTCGTCCTACGAGCTATCGCACCACCATGGCAGGTACGCTCCGCGATGAGGACGCGGGCGCAGACGTGCGGCTCGCCGGCTGGGTACACAAGCGCCGCGACCTGGGCGGCCTTGTCTTCATCGATCTGCGCGACCGCTCCGGCCGCGTACAGCTCTCGTTCGGTCCGGATTGGACCCCGCCGGACGTTCTGGAGCGGGCCCGCCGTCTCTCGGGCGAGGCAGTGATTGCAATCCAGGGCGATGTGGTGGGGCGTCCCGCAAAGGATCGCAACACGGATATGGCGACGGGCGGGATCGAAGTGCACGTCACTGGACTCCAGCTGCTCGCAGACTCGGACACGCCGCCGATTCCGATTGCAGTTTCGCCGGGCGATGAGCTGCCGGCCGAAGATTTACGTCTTCGTTATCGCTATCTCGATTTGCGGCGCGAGGATCTGCAGCGTTCGCTCGAGACGCGGCATCGCGCCTTGCAGCTCGTGCGCAGCCATTTATCGCATGAAGGATTTCTCGAGATCGAAACACCGATGCTCACGCGGCGCACGCCCGAGGGTGCGCGTGACTATCTGGTGCCCAGCCGTGTGCATCCGGGCGAGTTCTATGCGCTGCCGCAGTCGCCGCAGATTTACAAGCAGCTGCTGATGGTCGCGGGGTACGACCGCTACTTCCAGATGGCGCGCTGCCTGCGCGATGAAGATTTGCGCGCGGATCGGCAGCCGGAGTTCACGCAGATCGATGCCGAGATGTCGTTTGTCGGCGAAGAGGATGTCTTCGGGATTGGCGAGCGCATGATGGCAGCGCTATGGAAAGGCATTCTCGATATCGATCTCGAGCTGCCGTTCGCGCGCATGACGCACGCCGAGTCGATGGCGCGTTTCGGCACTGACAAGCCAGACCTGCGCCTCGGCATGGAGTTCATGGATCTGACGGACCTGCTGCGCATGACGGATTTCCGCCTGTTCCAGGACACGCAGGCGAGCGGGGCGCGCATCAAGGCGTTTCGCGCGCCGGGCGCGGGCGCGAAGCTGTCGCGTAAGGATCTCGACCAGCTGACGGATGTGGCCAGGAGCGGTGGCGGCGCCGGCGCGTTATGGCTGCGGCGCGGCGAAGACGGCGTGTTTGCCGGGCAGTTCGCGAAGGCGCTCACCCCCGAGGTTACGGAAGCGTTCAGCGCGCTCACGCAGATGCAGCCGGGTGACCTGCTCGTCGCGGTCATTGGGCGCTTCTGGCCGGACATCGATGAGACCGGCAAGGGACCGACGGCGGATGGCGCCCTGGACGCGCTGCGCCGCCACATTGGCGACAAGCTGCAGCTGCGCGATCCGTCGAAGCACGCATGGGCCTGGGTCACGGATTTTCCGATGTTCGAGTGGGACTACGGCGCAAAGCGATTGGTGGCCGCGCACCATCCGTTCACGATGCCGCACGTGGATGACATTGGCGCGCTCGAGCAGTTCGTCCTGTCCCCGCCGTCCGAGGACCTGGCCTATTCGCTCTATCGCCGCAACCTGCGCTCAAGAGCGTATGATGCGGTGTACAACGGGAACGAGATGGCGAGCGGGTCGATTCGAATTCATGACCAGAAGTTGCAGCGAACAGTATTTGCTGCGCTGGGCATGACGCCGGAGCAGGCGGAAGAGAAGTTCGGTTTTCTGCTCGAGGCATTCCGGTACGGTCCGCCGCCGCACGGTGGCTTTGCGTTCGGCTTCGACCGCCTGGTCATGCTTCTGGTCGGCGCCGGCAGTCTGCGCGATGTCATCGCTTTTCCGAAAACGACGGCAGCGCGGGCACTGTTCGAGGGTGCGCCCGCGTCTGTCGATGACGACGATCTGCGTGAGCTTCACATCAAGACGGTCCGATGAAAGGAGAGAATGGTAGAATTGGCTAGCACCACGATTGAGCACCGCCTCACGGCGGAGGGTGCGGATTATCTGCTTCTCGCGGGAGTGAACGACGCGAACCTGCAGGAGCTCGCGCGGCTGTCGAATACCCGCGTTGTCTTGCGAGGGGACCATATGGTGTTGTCGGGCGGGCTCGAGGATGTCGAGCGCACGGTGCCGGTCGCGCAGCGACTGATCGAGCTTGCAAAGCTGGGCACTCAGATTGGCGTCGATGATGTGCGCCGTGCATTTGCATCGCCGGGCAATGGCAAGTCGGAAAGCGCTCCCGCAAAGGGCCAGGAAGACACGCGTATCATCCTCGCCGGATTGCGCAAGATCATCGCGGCGAAGTCCGAAGGCCAGCAGAAATATCTCGAGGCGATTGCGAACAATGACATCGTCATCGCGATCGGTCCTGCCGGAACCGGCAAGACGTATCTCGCGGTTGCGACCGCCGTCGATGCACTGCGCAAGAATCGCGTGAAGCGAATCATCCTGGCGCGCCCCGCAGTCGAGGCCGGTGAGAATCTCGGCTTCCTGCCCGGCGATTTGCAGGAGAAGGTCGATCCGTATCTGCGTCCGCTTTACGATGCGCTCGAAGACATGATGCCAGGCGACTGGGTGCGGCGCGCCCTCGAAGCGCGCACGATCGAGATTGCGCCGCTTGCCTACATGCGCGGCCGCACGCTTGCGGATGCATTCGTCATTCTCGACGAGGCGCAGAATGCGACGAACATGCAGATGAAGATGTTCCTCACGCGTCTCGGCCTGAACTCGCGCGTCGTCATCACCGGCGACAAAACGCAGATCGATCTGCCGCGCAAGGAAGATTCGGGCCTGCTCGAGGTCGAGCGTATTCTGCAGGGAATCGATGGCATTGCGTTCATGTATCTGCAGGGTGGTGACATCGTACGCCACAAGCTCGTGAAGGACATCATCAAGGCGTACGCCGCTGAACAGGAGGGCGACGAGTAGCGTCGCCTCCGATGGCACTCCGCATCACTGTCGATGTGCCGCGCGGCTTCGCGGCGGGGTCAACAAAGCCGGCGCAGCTTCGTATGAAACTCACGCGGGCTGCGCGCACTGCACTCGAGGCCCTCTCTATCGAAGAGGCGGAGATCTCGGTCGCGCTACAGGATGACGCCGCGATTTCTGCGCTGAACCGCGAGTATCTTTCGCACGACGGCCCGACGGACGTGATTTCGTTCGCCCTCCATGATGATGGCGAGCCTCCCCTGGGCGATGTCTACATTGGCTTCGAGCAGGCGCTGCGGCAGGCGGAAGCACTTGGCGTTGCGCTGGAAGACGAGCTCATGCGGCTCACGGTGCACGGCGTGCTGCACGTGCTGGGATACGAGCATCCCGATGGCGACGACAGGCTGGAGAGTGAAATGTGGGCACTCCAGGAGCAGATCATGACCAGGCTCGACTCGAATGTCTGAAGGTCGCGCAGCGCGCTCGTTCCGCAGACATCTGATTGCGGGGCTCATCGTCATCGCGCCCGCCGGCATCACTGCATACGTGTTGTGGTGGATTTTCGTGGTGCTTGATAATTTGCTCGGCAGCTTTTTGTATGATGCGATCGGGATGCGCATTCCAGGCCTCGGTCTCGTCGCCCTCCTGCTCCTCGTTGTTGCAATCGGCTGGCTGGCGGAGCGCACGCTTGGTGCACGCGCAGTCGAATGGTGGCACGGGAGCCTCGAGCGCATTCCACTCGCGCGCCGCATCTACAGTGCATCGAATCGCATCGTTCGGACTGTGCTCGGACAGGAGCGGAGCTTTTTCCGCGATGTCGTCCTCTGCGAATATCCATCCGAAGGGCGCTGGTCGCTCGGCTTTCTGACCGCACCGGCGCCGCGCATGGCGGAGCATCTCGTTCACGATGGCGTCACGGTTTTCATTCCGACGACGCCGAATCCGACTTCCGGTTTTCTCACGATCCTCGCGCGCGATAAAGTCGTCGCGGTCGAGATGACGGTTGAAGAAGCGTTCACCTACATCCTGTCTGCGGGCGGTGTGTCGCCCGAGCTGCCGCAGCCGGTGCCCGTGCTGCCGGAGCCAGAGCACGCGTGAGCCCATTCGACCGGAACGAGGCGGCGAACGCCGGCGCTGATCCGGGTGAAGACCTGGAGGCAACGCTCGGGCGGGTGCGCCAGCTGCTCGAGCGCGATGATGAGGCCGGGCTCATTGCACTCCTCTCCGATCTGCACCCGAAAGATGTAGCGGACATTGTTGCCGAGCTGGATGAGGACGAGCGCGTCTATGTCTTCAATCTGCTCGATGCCGATGTTACATCCGAAGCGCTCGCCGAAATGGAGTACGACGAGCATCCGGAAGACATTCTTGCGCAGCTCGAGCCCGGCAGGATTGCAGAAGTCGTCTCGGAGCTTTCAGACGATGACGCCGCGGACCTGATCGGAGAGCTGGATCCGGACGACCAGGCGCGCGTACTCGCGAGTGTGCCCGCAGAAGAAGCGGGTGAGCTGCGCGAGCTGATGGGCTACGACGAGGAGTCCGCCGGCGGCATCATGACGACGGAGCTCGTCGCAATCTCCGTCAACAAGACAGCAGCGGGTGCAATCGAGGAAGTCCGCACGCAGGCGCGCGAGATTGGCGGGGAGCTGCTCGTCGTGTTCGTCATCGACGACAACTACCACCTGATTGGAACGCTGTCGCTGCAGGAGCTCGTACTTGCTGCTCCGCTAACACCGGTTGCCGATCTCGTCGAAGAGCCCGCCGCGACTGTAAGTCCGGAAGAAGACCAGGAAGAAGTCTCGCGCATCATCTCGCGCTACAACCTGCCTGCAGTCGCAGTCGTGCGCGATGATGGGCTGTTGCTGGGCCAGGTTACGTGGGATGACGTCATCGACGTGCTCGAGGAAGAGCAGACCGAGGACGTCCTGAAGATGGGTGGTGTCAGCTCGGAAGAAGAGCTGCGCGCGTACTGGTACGAGGCTGTGCCGAGTCGCCTGACCTGGCTGTTCGTGAATCTGTTGACCGCAGTGCTCGCCGCGCTCGTTGTCGTCGCATTCAATGACACGATTCAGAAGTACGTGCTGCTCGCCGCCATCATGCCTGTCATTGCCGGTATGGGTGGCAATGGCGGAACGCAATCGCTTGCCGTTACGGTGCGCCTGCTGGCCGTGACGCGGGAAGTTTCGGAGCGACGGTGGTCTGTTGTCGGCAAGGAAGTGCTGATCGGCCTGGTGAACGGCATCGCGCTCGGGCTCATCACCGGTATTTTCTGCTATTTATGGAAAGGCAGTGCGATGCTGGGCGTTGTCGTGCTGCTCGCGATGTGGGGTAACCTCGTTATTGCCGGGCTGTTCGGCGCACTCGTGCCGATCCTGCTGGAGAAGTTCGGCGCCGATCCTGCAGTGGCATCCTCGATCTTCGTGACGACCTTCACCGACGTCGGCGGTTTCTTCCTGCTGCTCGGGCTCGCTTCGAAACTATTGCTATGAAACGGTGGCGCAGGGCCTGGGTGATCGCGTGGCGACTCACGCCTTTCGTCGTAGGGTTCCTGCGTGACCGGAAACGCTGGCTGCTGCTCGGACCGCCGCGCATCCTTTCGCGCACCCAGCACCAGCGTCGCGCCGTCCGGCTCACCGCAACCATCGCTTCCCTCGGTCCCACGTTCATCAAGCTCGCACAGGTGTTCAGTGCGCGCGCAGACATTCTGCCCGAGCCGTATCTCTCCGCCATCAGTACGCTGCAGGATCAGGTACCCGAGGAGCCGTTCGAGCAGATCTGCAATGTCATTGAGCAGGAGCTGAGCGCGCCGGTTGACAAGCTGTTCGGCAAGTTCGAGCGCGAGCCCGTCGCTGCAGCGAGCCTCGGACAGGTGCATCGCGCAATGCTCGGCGAGAACATCGTCGCAGTGAAGGTGCTTCGGCCGAACGTCGAAGAGCTCGTGGCCGTCGATCTCGATATCTCGTTCCGTATCCTGTATTTCCTGAATGTGCTGTTTCCAAACCATCACATTCGCGCGCTGTCCAACGTTGTGCGCGAGTTCAGTGTGAAGGTGCGCGAAGAGATGGACTTTCGCGAAGAAGCCGCGCACATGGAGCAGTTCCGGAAGCTGTTCATCAATGAGAAGCGCGTGCGCGCGCCGTTCGTGTATCCGGAGTTCACGCGCCGGCGCGTGCTCGTAATGGAGTGGATTGACGGCGACAAGATCGATCGGCTGGCGCCGCGCTTCGCTTCGGGCGAGCTGCGCTTCAACACGCTGATGGAAACGCTCAGCGAAATCTACCTGCGTATGATGCTCGTCGCGGGTTTTTTGCACGCGGACCCACATCCCGGCAATATCCTGGTCGACGCAAAGGGCACGATCGTCTTTCTGGACTGGGGCATGGTCGTGCAGGTCAGCAGGCCCACACGGGATTCGATCTTCAAGCTCTCCCTCGCTTCCGCGCGCGGCGACATCGATCCGATGATCAATGCGATGTACGAGCTCGGCATGCTCGACCCCGAGATTTCGCGCGCAGAGATCCGCGATGCCGCGATCGAGATTCTCGCCATCATCGAGCGCGCAAAAGAGCTGGGCACGCGGCGCATGCAGGAGCTGGTATTCGACATCATGGACACGTTCTATACGTGGCCACTGATCCTTCCCCGCGAGCTCG
>JBBQYT010000051.1:0-8684 GCA_038208385.1 Longimicrobiales bacterium
TGCTCGTTGTCGAGGTCGAGCGAGCGGCGCAGGTTTTTGCGCGCGCCCTGCTCATCGGCCAGACGGTGCAGTGTGTAGCCGAGTGCGGCAGCCGCCTCGGCGCTCGATGGATGCAGTGATACGGCTTCGGTGAATGCCTCCTGCGCTTCGTGGAACATGCGCTCGCGATACAATGCGCGTCCCATTGCAAGCAGGAGGTCGAGGTCTTCTGCGCAGCCGGTTCGACGAGCCTGGTCGAACAGGGCCATGGCTTCCTCGCGCCGACCGAAACGTAGGAAGACTTCGCCGAGGCCGACGAGTGCGTCTTCGTTTTCGGGGTCGAGGACGAGAGATTTTTCGAAGGCTTGGCGCGCCCACGCGAATTCTTCGCGGGCCAGGCGGGTGTAGCCGAGACCTACATAGAGCTCGACGGAGTGCGGATAGAGATTGAGCGCTTCCTTGAGTGTTTCCAGTGCGCCATCGTAGTTGCCACTGTCGTACAGTCTATGCGCTCGCTCATCATACTCCTCTGAGCTGAGGAACGGTGTGGGCATTCAGCGCCTCCTCTCTCCGCGAGAGAAATCTTGCGTGGCTGCTAACGGAAGAGGCCGCGGGAGCGGTTCCTGCAATGTAATCGATTTCAGCTTTCGCAACCACCCCTTTTGTTGTACTCTGCGCAGCGCAATATCACAACCCGATGGGGGGAGAACCAAGTGTTCAGCTGGCTGCGACGCCGTCGCCTGAATGAGGATGCACGACGCCGACTCGTGATCGCGCTTGCGCGCGCCGAGGATGAGCTTATTGAGACGCACGTTCAAAACGCACTCGATGTGATTGCTGCTGTCGGTGATGAGCTGCCGCTCGATCGTGTTCTGGATGTCTATCTTGAGGCGATGGAGCCGGGAGCCACGCGTGCGACGCTGATTGCGCGTCGCGTTCTGGCGAGCCTCGAGGACAATGAGCGGTCGCGCTCGAGAGGCGCGCGTAGACTGCGGGAGCTTCTCGACGAGGACTAGCGCGTGCCCGCCACAGGTGCGGGGACTTTTGCCGTTGCCGTCGGCTTTGGCGTCTTTGTCGGCACCTTCTCGGGCGGCGCAGCGATGTTCTCGCCTTCAACCGGATAGTCGATGAGCGGCGTGGTGGTGATGCTGTAATCCCACGGCAGATTGTGCGCGATGCGATCGCGCGGTGTGGGATACGGATCGAATGGCTGTCCGTATTTTCTGCTCAAATAGAAGTTGAGCGCATTCGCGACGTAGCCTGATGCTGTCGCACCGTGCTGTCCGTGCTCGAGGATCATCGAACCGACGATCTCGGGCTCCTTCCCGAGCGGTCCTGCCATTCCCACGAACAAGCCGTGGTCGACACCGCTGCCCTGCTTGTTCTGCGCAGTGCCGGTCTTCCCCATGAAATCCCACTTCAACAGGCGCGACAATACGGCGGTACCGCCGGGCCCGACGACGCGACGCATGCCGCGCCGGAGCACGTCGATTTGTGCGGGACCGACGCCGAAGTCCTGCGTGAACTCGAGTGCGCTGTCTGTCTGCACCATGCGCGGCTTCGGCGTCTTGCCGTCGTTACGAGCCCAGGCCTGATAGATCGTCGCAAGCTTGAGCTGTGTCATAGCCGTTGCGCCCTGGCCGATCGCGAACGACATCACCTGGTTGTCCGCAGGCTGGTAGCCCTGCGACTTCGCATAGCTTTCATACGACTTTGGGAACAACGGCACCTGCTCGCTGGGCAGGTCAATGCCGGTCTTCCTGTTGAACCCGAGGCGCGTGCCGTTCTCGAGAAATTTTCGCAGGCCGAAGCGAATGCCGACCTGGTAGAAATAGACGTCGCACGAATTCTTGATGGCGCCGACCATATCCAGAAACCCGTGTCCTGCATGATCCCAGCAACGCGCGTATCGGCCCTGATAGCTCATGCCACCGGTGCATGGGATCGGCATGTGCTCCTCCGGCTTCACCGTGCCGGTACCGAGCGCCATTGCCGAGACCGCCAGCTTCCATGTGGAGCCAGGCGGCATGGCCGATCCGCTCGCGCGATTGAGGAGTGGCAGCCACTCGTTGCCATCGCGCATCGAATCTGCCTGCAACGCTTCCCACACCTCGGTGCGAATGCCGCCGACGAACAGGTTCGGGTCGTACGTCGGATTGCTGTAGAACGCGAGGACGCCACCGGACTTTGGATCGAGCGCAACGAACCCTCCGGCCATTTTCTTCGGAAAGATGTGCTCGACAAAGCGTTGCAGATCGAGGTCCAGGTAGAGCTGGAGGTCCTGTCCGGGAATGGGCGGCGTTCCGAGCTGTTCGGGGAGCCAGCGCTTGATGCGGCCGCGCGCATCCACTTCCAGATAGCGCATGCCGACTTCACCGCCAAGCTGCTTTTCGTATTGGCGCTCGAGACCCGACTTGCCGATCTGACGTCCCTGCCTGTAACCCGCAAACTCGGGCAGCGTCAGCTCGTGCTCGCTGATCTCGGCCACATAGCCGATGAAGTCCGCGACCGCGTCGCCTGCGGGATAGTGACGCTTGGGATATTCGTTGACGAGAACGCTTGGAAAGAGAAAACGGCGCTCCTCGAGGCGTGCAATGACGCCGGGAGAGGCGTCGCTCTTCACGACCATCGGCAAGTTGGGCTGCCGGGACCAGCGCTTTACAGCGATATCAATGTCCGGGTCCGTGAGGCCCAGAACCGGACGCAGGCGACTCAGCTGCGAGAGGAGCGTGTCCCTGGGGGCCGGCATCAGGAGGATCTGGTAGCCGACAATGTTCTCGGCGATGACCAGACCGTGCTTATCGTAGATGGTGCCGCGCGGTACCGGGATGGGAACTGGCCGCAGCCGGTTTTCCTTGGCGACGAGGGCGTAGTCTCGTACGTCGAGGACCTGCAGCTTCAACAGCGCGAAGCCGAGCGAAAGCACCAGCACGCTGGTCAGTACTCGAGCCCAGAGGCCGCGGAAACCGCGGCGGCCTCTAGGCATGATTGTCCTGCTAGTCCGTTGCATTCCCCAAATCTCGGTAAACTACTCCGCAGTCCGGGCAGACGAACTGACGCCCTCTGCGTCTCAGTGTGACGCGAATACGGTGCCGGGGGCAAACTCCCTCGGGTGCGATGTCCGCCGCATCCATCGCTTTGACCTTTTCTTCAGGTGTGGCTTTCGGGATTTCGTAGTGATCCCGCTGCGCGCAGCTCATGCATTCGGTCCACAGCTCACCACCACCATCCGCGCGGGTTCCGACGCGAACGGTCTCGGTGGTGGAGCCGCAGCGGCGGCAGGTCAGGGGCTCGCCATTGTAGAACCGGGCAAGGATGACTTCGATCGGCTCGGCGACGGGCGGCTTTGGTCTGGGCTTCGGCTTGATCGGCGCCGCGGCCTCGACCGGACGGACCCGCGGGGCTCGCGCAGCCTCGGCTTCAGTGACCCATGGCGCCGGCGCAAACGTCGGGTGCCCACCACGTTGCGCCTGCGTACCCTTCCGCTTTCTACCCTTCGCCGGCGCTTTCGTCACCGGTGCTCCGAACGACCCTGTCTTGAGCGATGGCGTGTCCGGCTTTGCTGCTACGGGTGTCGGTGCTGGCGCAGCCGCTGGAGTCGCGGGTGCTGCAGCTTCTGATGCTTCGGTAATTGTCTTCTCTCCAACGGGTTTCGCCGCGCGAACCGGCTTTTCGGCCTCATCCACTGGCTTGGGTGTCGGTACTGGCTTGGGTGTCGGTACTGGCTTGGGTGTCGGTACTGGCTTGGGTGTCGGTACTGGCTTGGATGTCGGTACCGGCTTGGCTTTGGGCGCAGCCTTCGGCGATGGCGTCGCGGGCGCGGGAGTGCTCTTCGCTGCAGCGCGCACAGCCGGACGAGCTGCCCCGGCAGGGCGCGCTGCTGCTTTCGCAGGCTTGGCCGGTGCTGCAGGACGCTTTGCGGCTGGTCCCCTGGCCGATTTTGCGGGCGCTTTTGCCGACTTCGCTGGACGTGTAGGCGGTTTGGCCGTCCGTCCGCGCGGCGCCTCCTTGGGGCGCGCAGCTTTCGTCGATTTGGCCGCGGGCCGGCGTGCTGCCGTCGTTTTCGGACGCGCAGCCTTCGGACGCGAAGCCTTCGGACGCGCAGCCTTCTTTGGCGCGGCCTTCTTCGCGGGAGTCTTTGCGCCGGCCTTCACACGAGGCTTCGTGCCCGACTTCTTCGCGCCCTTTTTAGTTGCCATGCTCTCCTCCGCGAATTTCCGCCTGTCGCCAGGCAAAGCGCGTTCCGCGCTCCGTGCCCGACAATGAAAGAGCCGCCACGACTTCGCGGCGGCCATCAATTCAGCGCTTCATACCCCTGCCGGTTCCATCGTCCTGACAGCCGAATGGGTAGTCTCTCACGCGAGCGCACGCGTGCGACACTGTCAGAAGCGGCGTCACCGCCGCGGTTTGCCGCCCGGTACATCTATCTGCTTTTGGGCCGCAACGAAAGATCCGCACGTGCTTTACGGTAAATCTCCTCGCTGATTTCGCCGCTCTTGTACTTCTCTTCGAGTACGTCGGTAGCGCCGCGCTTGAGATCGCCTTGCTTCTTGTTGTCCTGCCGCCTCAAGAGCCACAGGAAAAGCAACATCACGACCACCAGGGCCCAACGACCCTGGTCCGGGTCGGGCGACTCAATGAAAGACCGGAGGGAGCCAAGGATGGCGTCCCGATCGAACTTTGGGAGGATCAACGACATCGTCGTCATTCGGTGCTCCTTTCTCGGCTAAAGCCGAGGTGGTGCTCCGGGGACACGGAATATAGTGGTGGAAGCCCTTCTGCGCCATAATCTTCGGCGGGATTATGTCACTTTCTGGTGCGGCCGTCACTGCGGCGGCCGACCTCTTCGAGACCATATCGGTGCAATTTCTCGTAAAGTGTCGCGCGAGAGATGCCCAGAATACGGGCGGTTTCGGACCGGTTGCCGCCCGCATGGGCAAGGACGAGGGCGATGTGGCGGTGCTCGACGTCCTCGAGGGAAACCGTCGGATCGCCGGAATTGGGCATCTCGGCGGCGGCGGAGTTGAGCTCGGGCGGGAGCTGTTGCGGGCGCACTTCGAGGGAATCTGCGCCGAGGAGAATCACGCGCTCCAGGACGTTCCGGAGCTCACGTATGTTCCCTGGCCATGGGTATTTGGCGAGGAGAGTGGCGGCCTCGGCGGTGATGCGTTCGGGGCCGCGCCCCATCCTGCGGCGGAGCTCGCCGAGGAGGCGGGCAGCCATGTCGACGATCTCTTCGCGGCCGCGCTCGCGCAGCGCCGGCAGGCGGAGCGGCAGGACTGCCAGACGATAGTAAAGGTCTTCGCGAAACTTGCCATCCCGGACGTTCTGCTCGAGCTCCAGGTTCGTCGCGGCGATGAGGCGCACGTTCACTTCGATCTCGCGGGTACCGCCCAGTCGCCTGAATTTCCGGCTTTCGAGGACTTTCAGCAGCTTTGGCTGGAGGTCCGCGCTGAGGTCGCCGATTTCATCGAGAAACAGGGTCCCGCCATCAGCAACCTCGAAGAGTCCACGTTTTTGGGCCTTTGCGTCAGTAAATGCGCCCTTTTCGTGGCCAAAGAGCTCGGAATCGAGGAAAGTGGCTGTGAGTCCGGCGCAGTTGATTTCGACGAAGGGGTTGCCGGCGCGCGGCGACAGGGCGTGGATCTGGTGCGCAACCCAGCCTTTTCCGGTGCCGGTTTCGCCCAAAAGCAGGACGGTTGTGTCGCTGCCGGCGAGCAGCTCGATCTGTTGGGCGATGTCGCGCATTTTGGGGGTGCGTCCGAGTGCGGCGAGGCCCTGGGACTCGGATTGCCTGGAAGCGAAGAACTGGTTGCGGCGGCGCAGCTCGACTTTCTCGAAGGCGCGATCTGCGGCGGCCTCGAGGTGAGAGATCTCGACGGGCTTGGTCAGGAAGTTTTCGGCGCCGAGCTGCATTGCCTCGACGGCCTTGGCCACGTCTCCGTGGCCGGTCAGGAGAATGACGGTGGCTTCTTCGTCGCGGGCGCGGAGAATTTCGAGGACGCGCAGGCCGCTGAGGCGGGGCATCTCGAGGTCGAGAAGGACGAGGTCGGGGCGCTCGCGCTCGTAAAGCTCGACACCGCTCGCGCCATCCGATGCGCGGTTGACGATCCAGCCGCGCTTCTCGAAGAAGCGGCCCAGGAAGTTGAGAATTTCGGTGTCGTCATCGATCAGCAGTACGGACCGCGTCATTCCGTCTCGCTCTAGGAGTTACCTGCTACGTCGCTTTGAACAGGCTTTGCTGGCGCCTGCGCCGGAATGTAGCGAACCAGGGTAATGCGGCGCTTCCCGGTCGCCTCGACACTGAGGGAAGCCGAACCGTCCACTGGTACGCGGTCGCCTTTCACGGGAATGCGTCCCAGCTCGCCGAAAACATAGCCGCCAACAGTCTCGAAGTCGCCTTCGCGGATGTCGAGGCTCAGCTTCTCGTTCACCTCTGCGATACTTGCGCCACCATCCACGATTACGTGTCCGTTCGGCAGGGTGCGGAACATCTGCTCGGGGAGGTCGTGCTCATCGTTGATATCGCCGACGATTTCCTCGAGCAGGTCTTCGAGTGTCACAAGTCCTTCGGTGCCGCCAAACTCATCAACGACGATCGCCATGTGCACACTGCGTGCGCGGAGCTCGCCGAGGAGATCCGTGACAGGCTTCGTGTCTGGCACAAAGCAGGCCTCGCGCAAAATTGCGCGCAGCTCGAATTGCCCGGTGCCATTTACGATCTCATTGAGCAGGTCTTTGGCGAGCAGCACGCCGACAATCGTGTCCAGGTCGCCATCGTATACCGGAATACGGGAGTGAGCTTCGCGCGTGACGAGCGCGATCACCTGCTCGCGCGTCGCATGGATCGACAGAGCCAGCATGTCGCGACGCGGAACCATCACCTCGCGCGCAACCATCTCGCCGAGCTCGAACACGCCCTGGATCATCTGCTCTTCACCAGCTTCGACCATACCCTCCTGCTGGCTCTGCTCCACGAGTATGCGAATCTCGTCCGATGTATGCGCCAGTGAATGCGCACTCGTTGGCTTGAGACCCAGCATGCGCGTCACGGCGTTCGCGGATACCGTCATGAACCGAATGAGCGGACGCAGCACAGTGCCGAAGAACTGCGTCGGACCAACAGTGACGAGCGCGACGCCTTCGGCTTTCTGAATCGAAATCATCTTGGGCACCTGCTCGCCAATGACGACGTGCAGATACGTGACAATCAACAGCGTGATGATCGTGCTGACGAAGTGCGCGCCCGCACCCGGGCTCGAAACGAATGGAATGGCAGCCCACCACGATGCGGGGACTGCGTTGATTGCAGGCGCGAGGATGTCGTGAAATGCAGACTCTGCTACAAAGCCGATGCCAATGGAGGCGAGGGTGATACCGAGCTGGGCGGCGGAAATAAAATCATCGAGATGATCGAGCGCGTACATGACGCGGCGAGCGCGTAGATCACCTGCGCGGATGAGCTGCTCGATGCGCGCACGTCGTACTGCGACGAGCGAAAATTCCGCGGCCACGAAGTACGCGTTGATGCCGACCAGGAAGAGGACGGCTGCGATTTTGAGGAGAATACTGCCAGGGTCCATTTGTGAGGGGAAGCGTGAACGCGAGGCGGATCAGAAAGAGCGCGCGCATTGCGGCACGCGCTCAACCAAAACGTCACGCCGCGTTTGCGTCCTCCCAAGCGAGTGCGGTATGTTCTTTCCCGTGCGGAATGACAGGCTGGCAGAAGCGCATTCCGAAGCTCGCAAGCTGCTCGATCTCGGTCGGGGAAAGTGCCGGGTAACGTTCCGCCATAAACTGGGCCGTATCCTTCATCCACTCCTGCTGCTCATCTTCCGGCGCTTCAAGCACGCCGCACTGCCGTACTGCAAGAAGCAATTCATCGCGAGCGACCTCGAACATGGGCTTTTCGCGCTCAACTTTTCTGACCTGTCTTCTACGTGCCAATACAACCTCCCCGGACGTCGGTCTTCTTCGAGAATGACCGTTGACGTCACTTTGAACCGTGGATTTGAGTTTATTTTACCCGGTAAATATAAGCTTTCGGAGGCTAGTTGCAAAGAGACACGGCACACCTGGGTCCGGTACGTTTAGAGGTTTACCGCCATCTGTTCACAGCCCTCTCCGAGGAGATGGGCGCCGCGTTGCGGCGGGCCGCGTATTCGCCAAATATCAAGGAACGGCGCGACTATTCCTGCGCTCTCTTCGATGCGAATGGTCGCACGGTGGCCATGGGTGACCACATGCCGGTGCATCTTGGTGCAATGCCAATGAGCGTCAGCGCGGCTCTATCGGACATTGGTCCACTGGGTGCCGGTGACATCGCTTTGCTCAATGATCCGTTTCGCGGGGGGACACATCTTCCGGATCTGACACTCGTTTCGCCCGTGTATGTGAGTTCTGGCTCTGGTGACGCGGCGACCGCGCCTCGACTGATTGCCTATCTGGCTGTGCGCGCGCATCACTCCGATGTGGGCGGAATTGCGGCGGGGTCGATGCCGCTCGCGCGGGAGATTTATCAGGAGGGGCTGCGTATTCCGCCGGTGTTGCTCGTGCGTGGTGGGGAGCGCGTGCTGGACGTCTGGCGCATCATCCTCGCGAACGTGCGCACGCCTGCGGAACGCGAAGGGGATCTTGCCGCGCAGATCGCTGCGCTGGTTACGGGCGAACGCAGGTTACTCGACATTGCTGCGCGGCGCGGACTC
>JBBQYT010000052.1:0-8657 GCA_038208385.1 Longimicrobiales bacterium
CAATCAATGGTTCTCGCCAGACAGCGAGCCTTCCTGCATCGGACCTTCCGGCGGCTCGTAGGAAAGGCCCTCTTCGGTCGCCCGCTTCACATCACGCGTGCCGTACATCTCCGCATCGAGGTCTTCGACCAGGTGCGAGGCTGAATCCTCGGTGACGTTGGTGCGCTTGCCGAGGATCGGGTCCGAGTCGCGCTCTTCGGCGGCGGCGTCATCCGCGGCTTCGGGAGCTTCGTGACGCATCAGCTCATCAATGACCATCTCGTTCGTGACGCGCTCCAGGCCCAGCAGATCGGTTACAACGTGCCCGATCTCCTGGAATTCCTGCTCGGTGCCGACACGGCCACTCAGTGTCACGATGCCCTGCGCTACCTGGACATCCACGAGATCGGAATCGATGTCGCCGAACTCCTTCAATTCCTGAATGATCAGGTCCTTCAATTCCCGATCGTCGAGATTGTCGACGTCATTCATGTTCTCGAAATCGCGTTCCATGGAGCGCTCCCTTTTGTCCGGCCACGATGGGTTAGAAGTGATACGCCAACTGGCCGGAGAAGAGCACGTTCTGCGTCCACTGCGACGAAGAGATCTGCGAATTTCGAATCAGGTACGCGGACGGCACACCCAGCTTCCATAGCGTTGCCCGCGCATCCCCGCGAATCGTGATCCTGGACGTCACAAAAGCTTCGGCTCCGGCGCCTAGCACTCCGGCGAAAGTCGTGCCGAATTTGTACCGCGCGTCCGATGGCACCGTCAGGTCGAGCGCACTCGCGCCCTGTACATCGAACGCGATGCCACCGCCAAAAATCAAAAAGGGCGCAATCTTGTGCCATGTACGGGCGCCCGTGATGTTGAATTTGAAATCGATATCGGCCTGGAGAAGCTTCATATCGGCGGTTCCGAGCGCTCGCCGCTTCGTGCCTTGAAAAACGGTGTCGTGGACCGTTCGGGTCGTCGGGAGATAGGCGACCTGTCCCTCGATCGCGAGAGGTCCGTTCAGGCGAATGTCGTAGCGAATCCCGAATGCGGCCGCTGACTTGGGTCCGAGGTCTACTGCCCCCGTGTCCGTCAGGTAGTAGCCTACGAAGGGTCCAATGGACTGAGCGGTGTCTATGTAGCGGTAGGGCGAGTCAATTCGTTGGGCCGCCACGGCGGAAGCGTCCGCCACGCAGGCCAGCACTAAAAACAGGGATGTTCGAAGCTTCATTACGAACCGATGTCTCGTGGCAAAAGTGGCCGTCGCCCAACGCAGAACGGGGGGCAGAAGCTAGAGTTACACCGTAGAGGGCGCAAGCGATCCTGACGCTCGTCGCGCGCCGTGTGCGGTTGACGCTCGGGTTCCGCCGCTGTTACTGTTGAAATCTCTCAACTCAATCAATCTGTGCGGGTTACGGTCGTGAGCCTTCCTCGTCCAACGGGTCTGATCCTGCTTTTTGCCGTGGCCGTCGCCGCATGCGACCACGGCTCGTCCACCACGCAACCGCAGACGGACCCGAAGAACTACGTGATCGCGGTGCAGGGAGGCGATCGCCAGTTTGGCGCGGCCGGCGCTCCGCTGACCGATCCGCTGCAGGTCGTGGTCATCGATACGCGCGATCACGAGCCGGTTTCGGGCGTGGCCGTGGCGTGGCGCATCACGACAACGGCCGGCGCGGGCGCAGTGCTCACCCAGACGTCTTCGACGACCGATGCGTCCGGCATCGCAAGCACACAGCTCAGGCTTGGTCAATCGCTCGGCGATTACGTCGTGCAGGCGACATTCACCGGACTCGTCGGCAACCCCGCTACACTCACGACTACTGCTGCGCTCGCGCCCCAGATCGCATCCTTTTCGCCGTCAGCCCCGAAGGCCGGCGACACGCTCACAATAACGGGCATCAATTTCAGTCCGCGTGCCGCGGACGACATCATCCTGTTCAGCGGCATTCGTGCAATTGTTGCAGCCGCGACGGCAACGCAGCTGCGCATTGTCGTTCCGCTGTGCGTTTCGGGAGCCCAGGTCACGATGTCGGTTGCGCTCGGCGCACTCGCAGGGAACTCGCGCACGCTCCAGGTCAACGGCGCGGCAGTCACGACACTGCAGCTGAGCATCGGCGCCGTCGCGAGCTTCACCGATCCCGCAGCCCTTGCCTGTGTGCGGCTGCCGAACACTGCATCCGCATACCTGGTCGTCACGCAGAACGCAACGGAAGTCGCGGGCCGAACCATGCCGTTCCAGCTGAGCGGCATCACGCGTGTGGTAGGGCTCACATCAGCGCCAACAACAACTTTCGCAGGCGGTGGCATCACGCTCGATCGCACGGCGTTCGGCAGTACGGCCGCCGCCTTCGAGGCATCGCTCCGTGTGCGGGAGCTGGATTTCGGTGGGCGGTCGCGCCAGCTTTCGATCTCATCGTCGTCGAGTGTTGCCGCAGCACCCGCCATCGGCGACCGCCGGTCGTTCAACGTGATCAACAAGGACTCGAAGTTCACGAAGATCACTGCCGAGATCAAAGCAATCACGGCGCATGCGATCATCTTCGAGGACATAACCACACCGACGGGAGGCTTTACCGCGGACGATTACAATCGCTTTGGCGCAGTCTTCGACGATCCGATCTACGCGACGGACGTGGCCGTGTTCGGGCAGCCTTCCGATGTCGATGCGAACGGGAAAATCATTGCGCTGTTCACGCCGGTCGTGAACCAGCTCTCGAGCATCAGTGACAACAGCTTCATTGCGGGCTTCTTCTATGGCTGCGACCTCGTCGATGCAAAGACGTGCAGCGGCACGAACACCGGAGAAGTCTTTTATTCGCTGGTGCCGGACGCAAACGGACAATTCGGCATCAAGCACACGAAGGATGAAGTGTTTCGGACGGTCGAGCCCGTGCTCGGGCACGAGCTCATGCACATGATCCAGTTCAACCAGCGCGTGCTCGTTGGCGGTGCACCGACACAGGAGGCGCTGTGGCTCGCCGAAGGACTCGCGCACGCCGCGGAAGACACGCTTGGCGGCGTGTTCATGAGCCGCGGGGACCTGGACACCGCGTTCACATTTCGCAGACAGAATTACACGCGCGCATTCATGTATTTGCGCGCGCCATACGAATCGACGCTGCTTTCGTTCGTTGCGCCCGGCACACTTCAGGAGCGCGGCGCGGCGTGGCTGTTCATCCGCTACCTGATGGGTCGCTTTGGCGGGGACATCCTGGGCAGGATTTCGCGCGGAACCGCATCGAGCACGGTCAATGTCACTGCGGAAACGCAGAAGAGCTGGCCGATCCTGATCAACGACTGGACCGTCGCAATGTACGCGGACGACGCGCCCGAGCTGGCGAGCGCAGCGGTTGAATCGCGCTACACGTATCCGAACATCAACCTGCGGAGTGTGCTCAGCGATCCGAGAATCGCTCAGGGGTTCGGCTATCCGCTTCGGCCCGTCTCGTACAACTTCACCGACTTCGCCGTTACCGATACATTGCCTGCGGCAACGGCGAATCACGTGATTGTGCAGTCAAACAATGGATTGCAGGAGCTGGGACTCAGTCTGGGCGGAATCAAGGGCATCTCATTTCCACCCGACGCAAAGCCACAAATCGCAATCATGCGGCTGCGCTAGCGGCTACTCAACACGCTCCAGCCGCCCGCGCTGCGCTCATACGTTGACTTCCTTCCTGGCGAGGGCTTCTCGTTCTTGTTGCGATTTTTCGCGATGCGCGTGCCGCGTGGCAACGTAAAGCGCCGCCATGCCGAGCGCCGACATCAGTCCCGCAACGGGCCACATCACGGGATACCCGCGCTGCTCTGGCAGCCAGGTCCGCGCAGCATCGATTGCGGCGCCAACGGCCATAGGCGCCAGAATTCGTCCGAGCCCGATGGTCAGGATGTACAGGCCCGTGTAACGGCCAATGGCCTCCGTCCCGACGAGTCCCGCGAAGATCGGATACGGAAGCGCAATCAGTGCAGCCGCACCAACGCCCGCGGCGAGGAGCAGAATGAACACGCTGTTCATGTCGCGCACAAAGAAGCCGTACAACATCGCCCCCGTCGTGATCGCGCCACCGATTTGAAGAAGCTTCGTGCGGTCGATGCGGTCACTCAATCGACCGAGCACAATCGCGCCGATTCCCGCACCAACGACGAGAATGCTCAACACCATGGAAGTCTGCGCGAGTGTAATGCCGACGACGATTGTCGCAAAAAGGAAAATGTACGGACGAATTCCATCCACTGCGCCCGACCACAGCGCATTCGCAAACAAAAACCACCGTATGCTGGGCCGCGACTTCAGCTCGCTCCAGATCCGCAGCGCCTCGCGCGGACGCTCTTTCCCATCAGCATGATGGGTTGCAGTCGTTCGCACCTCGGCGGGCGCCGCAATGACCGTGATTGCTGTCGTGATTGCAATCAGCACCGCGCCGAGCAGGAACGGCAATGGATTCCAGATCGAGTAGAGCAGGCCGCTCGCGACGAGTCCGAACGCGAGACCCGCCGCGTGCAGTGCGCCCCGAATGCCCTGGACGCGGCCTCGCCGCTCGTCCGGCACCGCGTCGACCATCAAGGCCCAAAGCGGTGTCAGGTAGCCGTGCAATGCACAGAAAAACAGAAATGCCGCGCCCGCCAGCGGCCAATAGCCATCCAGGAACGGCGCCACGGCAAGGGCGAGGATCATGAAGGGGGCGGTGGCCATGAGGAAAAAGCTGCGGCGTCCAAACCTGCGCGCGAGCGGCATGGGCAGGCGGTCACTGGCCAGGCCGATCCAGTACGGCACGAGGAGCGCGAAGATGCCTTCGCCGCCAACGGCAAACCCGATCCACATTGCCGACTTCGTGTAGCGTGCCAGAAGCACGGGCAGCACGGCTACCATCAGCGTTTGTCCCGCCGTGGAACCAAGCGTACCTGCCGTTATCGCGTACTCCCGCAAACGCCTGGTGCTCAATGCCACTCGTGGCTCCTTAACCGGGCTCCTTCCATGTCACCTCCTTCGTGGCAACCTCCGGGCCCGCTGCTTGCACTTAGGGCGAACGATGAGAAACCATGCTTGTTCGTCCGCCTTCGTCCTGCTTGCTGCTCTTTTCCCGGCAACCGCTTTTGCGCAGTCGGTGGATGAGAACTGGCTGCGTGCGCTGTCGATGCAGTCAGGAATGGTCTCGGCAAGCTCAGAGCAATGGGCCACGTTCTTCGGGGCCGCCGCCGAGCTGCGCAGGCCGCACATTCCGGGCGCGTATCTCCGTGCCGAAGTCGGCGGCTGGCGAGCGGACAACATCGAGAACGGCGAGCGGGTTGCGCGCTGGGATCAAACCATCGGTATCGGCTTGACGCGCGCATTCGGTCACAGCACCGGTCGCGGTTCGATCACGCCGTCGCTTGGCATCGGCCTCGGGCTGCATTCGATGGGTCGTGAAGATCCAGCCGATGGTACGTCTGCAGTTCACTCCAGCCGTACGCTTCACCCGTCTGCATTCATGGACGGCTCCATCGCATTGCATCTTACCAGGAGCGAGCTGTTCTCGCTGGAAGTCGGCGGCTGCTACGCAGTCATTGCCGACGCTGCGCGCCAGGCCTCGATGCGCGTTGGCGTTCGCCTCCACCCGGGCGGCGGTGGCACGAGCAGCGTGATCCGCAACGAGAGCCCAGTACCAGCCGCCGGCGGCATCTCATCAGCGCGTGTCCAGCCCGGCAGTCCCGCCCGCTCGCGCACCGCAGACGGCGCGAATGCGGTGGAGCTCAACATAGCAGTCACTTCATTCACCGAGCCGACGCAGATGACAAAGGAAAGGTCAGACGACATGAAGAAGACGGCGCGCGCTTTCATTCGGTCGGACGAGAATGCTGGCGCGGAGATCGTAGCCTATACGAGCGCAGTCAACCTGGACGATGCGTCCGCAACATTGCGCGCTGCCACAGTCGCACGCATGCTCGCAGGCGCAGGGATCCGAACGGACCGGCTACGCATTGTCGTGCGCGTTGCCGATGAGCACGCCGACGAAACCGACAACGTCCGCGTCCGTATCACGCACTGATCAGATCGCGGACATACGCACCGCTCCGCGCGAGCGTCACGCCCGCAATGATGACGAACGCACCGATCAGCTGACTTCCCGCGGGAACCTCACCCAGACCGAGCCACGCAAACAGCAGCGCCAATACCGGAACCAGATTCGAGTACGCCGATGTCCGTGTATTGCCGATGCGCCGTACACCGCGATACCACAGCACGTACGAAACACCAATCGACAATACGCCGGAGAACACGAGCGAGAGCCACGCCGTTGCCGGCACGTCCGCATACTTCAGCGCGAGCATCTGCGGCGCACCGACGATGAGCAGGCCGATCGTGCCGACCCACATCGTCCACGCCGTGACGGGCAGCGAGCCATAGCGGTCGACAAGTTTCTTCGCGCCGACTGTAAACGTCGCCCACGAGAGCGACGCGACAACCATGATGAGATCGGCGGCGTGTAGGTGCAGCCCTTCCGCACCCGCACCGCCGCTTCCGAGCACGACGAGCGTGAGGCCCAGGAACGCCATGAACGCGCCCGTCCACATCACCGGTGTTATGCGCTCGTGCCCGACGGCTGCCGAGAGCAACGCCGTCATGATGGGCGTGCTCGCGAGCATCAGGCTGGCCGTGCCCGCACGCGTGTGGTCGACGCCCGTGATGAAGAAAAGCTGGTAGATGAAGTTGCCGAGCAGTCCGAGTGCGATGACGCGCCCGACGTCGGCGCGCCGCGGAAACGGAATCGGCCCGTTTCGGCGCAGGATCAGGTAGACGGTGAGTGACGCAAGCGGGTAGCGCAGCGCGTTGAACGCCATCGGCGGCACACTCGCGAGCGCGATCTTGATGATGACGAAGTTGAGCCCCCAGATGACCGCCATGAGAAACAGCCCGGCGTGTGCAATCCGTCGCGCAAGCTGCTCGGCTTCATCGTCGGGAGGGGCGCCAGTGGATGTCATGTAGATTGAAGTTCAGATTGACGCTTGCCGGACGCAAGCCCGCGCGACTAGCTTCGCGATTACCTCGAACGGAGAATGCCTCACATGGTCGCTGCCGTCGTGTTGATCAGAGCCGAGCGCGAAAACATCCCGCAGGCCGCCCGCGACGTCGCTGACATCGAAGGCGTCGCCGAAGTCTACTCCGTGTCCGGCGAATGGGACCTCGTCGCAATCGTGCGCGTTCCCGAGTGGGAGCAGATCGCAAACGTCGTGACCGAAAAACTCGCCAAGGTCAAAGGCCTCGGCCGCACCTCGACACTCGTCGCATTTCGAGTGTTTTCGCACGGCGATATCGAGAGTGCATTCGACATGTTCGAGTGATGCGTCGCGGGTCTATTTTTCGCTGGACTCGTCGCGCACGCGGCATTAACTTGCGGTTGACCACCCTGACGGAGGGGATTTTTTCGCCATGCGAAGTTTTACGTCGGAGGACGGACGTCCCTGGGTTGCCAAGCTCTACGAAGGTGACGAGGTCCAGAAGCAGGTGACGACAAAGTTCGGTTGGGAAGCTGTACTGTTCGAGGCGAAGGCGCAGCAGGGCGGCCAGTCACTGGCGTTCCGCCCCGCCGGCTGGCTTCTCAAAGCCACCACGGAAGACCTGCTCAACGCATTGCAGGAAAGCGAGTGGGTCCGCACGCGCTGGGGCGTCGAGGCCAGGGATTAGGTGATTAGAGATTAGCGATTAGCGATTAGCGATTAGCGATTAGTGAACTTCGGATCACGGATCACGGATCACGGATCACGGATCGCTGATCACGGATCACGGATCACGGATCGAGCGACCCCGGCTTCGTCTCCTGAGCCGGTGATTCAGGCTCGGACGCCACAACGGTCTTTGCCGGCTGAGTGAGCTCCGGTATGACAAGCTGTTCCTGGTGATGGTGCTCGTGCTGCAGCCGCGTGCGGTCATACCACTCCCGCGCCATCTCTGCCGCGATCTCCTTGCCGCCCAGACCGAATGCGATGCCAGCCGCAAGCGCCGCCGCGCCCACGACCGCGATGAAGAACACCAGCACGATGTCCTGCGCGATGTCGAGCTGCTCGAGCGCCATGAACGCGGCCAGCAGAATGACGGCCGCTTTTGCCGCCCGCGCGAGCGTAGTCCCGCCGGCGACGCCGCCCGCCGATGCCAGAACCAGGTCCTTTACGAACTCCCCGAGCAGGATCCCCAGCACGAGCACGACCACTGCGGCAATCACGTTGGGGATGTAGGCCAGGAGCTCCGCGAACAGCGAGCTGACCGCCTCGACGCCCAGCGCATTCGCAGCCAGTACGATCACGAGGACCATGACGGTCCAGAACGCCAGCTTGGCCAGTACACTGGACGGATCGAGGGACGTTCCGGCCCGCTCGAGCGCCTCGGTTACGCCGCCATCCCGCATCCACCGGTCGATGCCGATCCGGTGCAGGAAAACGTCGGTGCCGTGCTGGATGAACTTGGCGATAGCGAAACCCGCCAACAGAATTCCCAGAGCGGCCGCCAGGTGTGGAAGAAAGGCGCCGATCTGGTAAATTCCGTCTTCAAGTCGTTCGGGCAGACCCTGCGGCATTCGCCCCCACTTCACAAGCGTGAAAAACCGTTAGATTCTGAAACCGAGGCTAACGCTGGTGTGCGGCCTTGGCAAACGCAAGAGACGGCGCGAGAAGAGAAAACTCCATGGATATGAGACCATTCACTGACG
>JBBQYT010000053.1:0-8586 GCA_038208385.1 Longimicrobiales bacterium
CAGGGCGCCGCCTTCGACCATGTTGATCGAGGTCTCCGTGCCGGCGACGACGATCTCGAGATCACTGAACTCGAGCTGCTGGAACGTTGGGTTCAGGACCCACTGTCCCTGGATGCGGCCGACCCGCACACCAGCGACCGGCTCTGCGAACGGAATCTTCGACAGATTGACTGCTGCTGAAGCGCCGAGGAGGCCGAGCACAGCTGCACTGTTCTCCTGGTCCGCCGAGAGCACTGTCGCAAAAATCTGCACTTCGTTCTGGAAGCCTTCCGGGAAGAGCGGGCGCAGCGGTCGGTCAATCAACCGCGCGGCCAGAATTTCACCCTCGCCCGGACGCGTCTCACGCTTGATGAAGCCGCCCGGGAACTTGCCGGCGGCATAAGTACGCTCGCGATACTCGATCGTCATTGGGAAGAACGGCAGCGGTGAGGCATTGTCCTGAGCCACTGCGGTGCAGAGGACTACGGTTTCCCCGTACTGAACGAGGACTGCGCCGTGCGCCTGCTTGGCCATACGGCCGGTTTCCAGAATGAGGGTCCTGCCCGCGAACGTCGTTTCGATCCTGTGAATGGCCACTGATTCCTCTTCATTTCATGGTAGCCGCACAGCCCGCTTTCGCTATGCGACATGGTCCGCTTCCGGGCACTGGTGGGCAGCGCCGTCCGCCCCCATTGGGCGACAAAAAGCCGGGAGCCGCTCGGCTCCCGGCTACTGCTTCTTAGTGCCTGAGTCCCAAGTCTTCGATGAGTGCGCGGTAGCGCGGCAGATCGTTGCGCTTGAGGTACTCCAGCAACCGGCGACGTTTCCCGACCATCATGAGCAGTCCGCGCCGGCTGTGGTGATCCTTCGGGTGACTGCGGAAATGGCCGGTGAGCTCATTGATCCGCGCTGTGAGCAGCGCGACCTGCACCGGTGCGCTCCCCCGGTCTTCGGGGTGGAGCTGATGTTTACTGATGATACCGTTCTTATCGAACGCCATTTGGGGTTGCCTCTCCGAGAGTCAAGTGCTGGTCGGGAAGCGCAAGCTTCGTAACCTGGGTAGCCCTTTATCTTACCCAGATTTCGGCATCTCGGCAACCCGACAGCTCTGGCTCGCCCCCCAGGTTAAGCGGTTCATTCGAGCCCTCACTTCGGGGGCTGTTTCTCCCTGAGGACATCGCGCGCTACCTCGCAGTCTGTTTCGATCGCACGGATGAGCTCCGGCACGCTTGCGAAATGATGGATGGCGCGGATGCGCGCATGAAAATCCACGCGCAGGTTGACGCCGTACAGGTCCGCATCGAAGTCGAACAGGTGCAGCTCGATCGACGGTGGTGAGCCGCTGAACGTCGGACGCGGTCCGAGGTGCAGCACACCATCGACGGGACCATCCTTCAGTGCAGCGCGCACTGCATAAATGCCCTCCATCGGCAGCAGCTTGTCGGCATCAGGCACCAGAATGTTCGCAGTTGCAAATCCCAGCGAGTGGCCGCGCCCTTCCCCGCGCACGACGACACCACGCACCGAATACGGCCGACCCAGCGCTTCAGTCGCGCTCTTCAGGTCACCGGTCTCGACAGCATGACGGATGTCACTCGATGAGATGGGGCCCCTGGCGGCTTCCACCGCCGGCACCACGTGCACATCGAAGCCACGCTGCGCGCCAATACGATGCAGCGTGTCCACATCGCCTGAACGGCCCTTGCCAAAGCCATGATCGTGACCGATGACCAGCCTGCGCAGCTGCAGACGCTCGATCAGGATCTCGTCGACAAAACGCTCTGGCGGGTACGCAGCGAGCTCGGGTGTGAACGGCAGAAACACAGCGTAGTCGAGACCCGATTCGGCGAGAATCTCTTCCTTTTCGACGGGCGTCGTGAGAACGCGCGGTGCGCTGGCGGGCCGTACGATCCGCAGAGGATGCGGATGGAAGGTGACAAGCACACCTTCGCGCTCATCTGCATGCGCGTGACGCTGCACTTCCTGCAATACGGCCCAGTGCCCGAGATGAACGCCGTCGAATGTACCCACGGTGATGACCGAGCCGTTCTTCAGCTTTGGAAGCGACGGCGTGTTTGCACTCTTCCGGTCGTCAGTCATGCGAAAATACCTTACGGGGATGCAGCGCGCCGTTGTGACTGCTGGCGATTGCAACGAGTGTGTCGCCCCGCGTCAGGACGATCGGCGTATTCTCGATTGTATCTACTGGAGCCGGGACGGCGCGGCCATGCGTGATTGCAGCCACTGCATCATCGCCGATCGAATACTGCGGGAGATGGCGCATAGCTTCCAGCGGTGAGATCCAGGCGGCGCGCACCCGCGATTCATCATGCATGTCATTGAGCGTGACGGCGTTCTCGACGGTGAAATCGCCGACGGCGTTTCTGCGCAACGCAGTCAGGTGTCCACCGACAGACAGCTTTACACCCAGGTCGCGTGCGATAGCACGAACGTAAGTCCCACTCGAGCAGCGCACATCGAACGTGATGTCGGGCAGCGCAATTTCGACGATACGAATCTCATGAATGACAACCGACACCGGTTGCTGCTCCACGACTTCGCCCCGGCGCGCGCGCTCGTACATACGCTCGCCGGCGAGCTTCTTTGCCGAGAACGCCGGTGGCACCTGCTTCACCCCGCCTACCATCGCGCTCAATGCATTCGTGACATCATCAGGACTCAATGACTGCCATGCATCGGTTGGTTCGATCGGCGTGCCCTCGACATCGTCAGTCGTCGTGGCGAAGCCGAGCCGGGCCGTCGCGCGATATTCCTTCGACAATCCCGTCAGGTATTCGGCGAGGCGGGTGGCCTGCCCGAGGCAGAGGAGCATGAGTCCGGATGCGAACGGATCGAGCGTGCCGGTGTGACCGACGCGGCGGGTGTTGAGCGCGCGCCGCGCAATCGCAACAATGTCATGCGATGTGGGGCCGGCGGGCTTGTCGACGGGAAGCACGCCGTCGAGCGTCTCAAACGTCATTCGATTGCGTCGCGCTCGACGTCATCCTCGGTCGAGGTTTGCTCCGACTGTTTCACTTCACCGATCAGCCGCTCGATGTTCAGTGCGTGCTCGAGCGAACGGTCCAGCTCGAAGCGAAGCTCCGGCACGCGGCGGATGCTCAGTCGCTTGCTCAGCTCACTCCGGATGAACGGCGCGGCTGCAGCGAGTCCTTCCAGCGACTGCTTCTTCTCTTCCTCGTCCATGATGATGCTGACGAACACCCGCGCGAACGACAGGTCCGACGCGGACTGTACGCGCGTGACCGTGACCACGCCAATGCGCGGGTCGCGCGCAGAGTTGCGCACGATGTCCGTGATCTCGCGCTTGAGCTGCTCGTTCAGTCGTTCGATGCGTCTGCCTGGCATGTCCTCAGCGATTAGCGATTAGGGATTAGGGATTAGCTGTTGATCGTGAATTCGGAATCTCTCATTCCGAGCCAACCGGCAACTTCAGGATCAAGGAATCGGCGAAGAACAGGCTAATCGCTAATCCCTAATCCCTAATCGCTAAAAAAGCGGCCACTCTGCGGCCGCCGCTGGATCAATAGAATGTGCGATACGTTCGAATCACGCGCGCCCGCGCATCCCCATTCACGAACTTGTCCGCGCTCTCGAGAACGGAGTCCGCATGCGCGCGATCTCCTGAAACGACACACGCCGACAGCTCCGCGCGCTGCCACAAGTCCTGATGGTCCGTCTCCGCCGCCGACACGTTGAAGCGCTCATGCAGCCTGTCCTTCAGGCTCTTCACGACGCGTCGTTTATCCTTTAGCGACTGGCATCCGAAGATTTCCAGCTCCCAGCCTATGACGCCAACGACCATTTTGTCTATCGTCTATCGTCTATCGTCTATCGTCTATCGTCTATCGTCTATCGTCTATCGACGATAGACGGCTCCTACTCGCCGCCCTCTGCGGCTGCAGCAAGCGTGCGTGCATGCGATTCGATCTTGTACGACTCGATGTGGTCGCCAATCTTCAGGTCATTGAAGCCGGAAACGTTCAAGCCGCACTCGAAGCCCTCGCGCACTTCCTTCACATCATCCTTGAAGCGCTTCAAGCTGCCGAGGTCACCCTCGTAGATCTGGATTGCATCGCGCGTGATGCGAACGCGTGACTTGCGATCGATGATGCCTTCCGACACGTAGCAGCCAGCGACGGTGCCGACGCGAGGAACCTTGAACAGCTGGCGCACTTCGGCAACGCCGAGCAGAACTTCGCGCTCTTCCGGTGCCAACATGCCTTCGAGTGCGGTGCGAACTTCTTCGACAGCCTCGTAGATGATGTTGTACAACCGGATGTCGACGCCTTCGCGCGCAGCGGCCTGACGCGCATCGGCGCCCGGCCGTACGTGGAAGCCGATGACGATTGCGCCGGACGCCGCTGCGAGCAGCACGTCCGATTCGTTGATCGCACCAACGCCGCGGTGAATGACCTCGACCTGGACTTCTGCATTCGACAGCTGCTCGAGCGCATCGGACAGTGCCTGCACCGAACCGTCCACGTCGCCCTTAATGACAAGGTTCAGACGCGCGACCTGTCCCGCTGCGAGCATTCTGCTGATGTCCGTCAGCTTCACGCCGCGGCTCTTCACGCGCAATTGCTTCTCACGCTCGAGACGCCGGCGCGTATTTGCGATTTCCGCTGCGCGATCCGCATCCATGACGACCATCTGGTCGCCGGCGCCGGGAACTCCCGAGATACCGAGAAGCTGCGCAGGAATTGCCGGACCCGCGGCGAGGATCTGTTTGCCGCGTTCATCGAGAAGCGCGCGCACACGACCGACGTGGTGACCGACGACAAGTGAATCGCCCGCGCGGAGGGTTCCGCTCGTGACGAGCACCGTCGCAACCGGTCCCTTGCCGACGTCGAGCAATGCTTCGATGACCACACCTTGTGCCGGACGATTCGGGTTCGCCTTCAGGTCGAGCACTTCCGCCTGGAGCAAAACCTTCTCGAGCAATTCATCAACGCCAGTGCCCTTCTTCGCGCTGACTTCAGCACTCATCACATCGCCACCGAATTCTTCGACGACGACGCCGTGCTGCAGAAGCTCCTGCTTCACCTTTCCTGCATTCGCCGCAGGCAGATCGACCTTGTTGATTGCGACGATGATCGGCACACCCGCGTTCTTTGCGTGGCTGATCGCTTCGATCGTTTGCGGCATCACCGAGTCATCGGCTGCAACAACGAGAATGACGACGTCCGTTACCTCGGCGCCGCGCGCGCGCATTGCCGTGAACGCCGCATGGCCTGGCGTGTCGAGGAACGTGATCGAACGACCATCATCCAGCTCGACGTGGTACGCGCCGATGTGCTGCGTGATGCCACCAGACTCACCCGCGATGACGTTCGTCTTGCGGATGTAATCGAGCAGTGACGTCTTGCCGTGGTCGACGTGGCCCATGACCGTGACGACCGGTGGACGCGGTACGAGGTTCTCCACGAGATCCGCTTCCGTATCCTCCTCGACCATGTCTCCGCCGTATTCCTCTTCGCGCACGGCGGTGAAGCCGAACTCGTCGAGGAGCAGCTCGATCTGGTCGAAGTCGAGACGCTGGTTGATCGTCACCATGAGGCCGAGGTTCTTGAACGCGCTCGTGATGATCTGCGTTGCCGACACATCGATGAGCTCGGCCAGCTCGGCTGCGGTCAGGAACTCGTTGACGCGAACCTGCTGTGCTTCCTCCGCCGCCATACGCTCGGCTTCGGCTGCACGCTCGAGACGACCCGTCGGCTCTTCGCGGCGATGACGACGCTTTTTACCGCCGGTCTGAATCTCCGCCAGCGTGCGCGCAATATTCTGCTGCACTTCTTCCTGGTCGACACGGCGCTGCTTCTTCTTGCGCTTGTCTTTCTTCTTCCGGCCATCGGCGGTAAAGCCCTCAGCCTGGATGCGGACCTGTCCGGCGGGCGTCGAGCTTGCCGCCGGTGTCGGTCCGCCACTGCTGGCTGCGGGACGTGCAGTCGCACCCGTAGGACGCGCACTGGCGGCAGGACGCGGTGCGTTTGCATTCGGCGGTGGCGGCTGACGACCCTGCAAGACCTCGGACGCACGACGGAGGCGCGGGCGACGATCGGGTGCGGGTGCACTCGGCGCGGCTGGAGCGGTCGGCTCGGCGGCTACGGGTGCTGCTGTCGCAGTCGGAGCAGGCGCCTCTTCAACGACCGGCGGCGCGTGCGTTTCGGCAACAACGGGCTCGGGGTCGACATGTGCCGGAGTTTCGGGAGCGACGACAACGACGACATCGCGAAGCAGCTCTTCCGCCTGCTTTTCGGCGACGTGATCGAGGTCCTCACCCTTCGCGGCGGCGGCGACAGACGCTTCTGCATCGATCGCCTCGGCAGCATCCGCCATCGGCGATGCACTGCTCTCCTCCGGCTCGATGACCGGCTCATCCTTCTTGACGCGCCGGCGACGACGGCTTGCAGCGGCCGCATCTTCGACAACCGCTTCAATGGCTTCATCAGCGGCGGCGTGTCCGCCGCCTGAGCGACGCTCGCGCTCGAAGCGCGCCCGGATCTTGGCGACGACATCGTCGCCAACCGAGGACGCTTCACTCTTGACGGGCACACCCATCCCGCGGAGAAGCTGCATGAGCTTGTCCGCGGTGAGATTGAATTCCTTCGCTGCTTCGTAAACCCGCATACGTTCTAGCACCACCTATTGAAAACAAACCGGAGCGCGGCGCCGTTCAGCGCCCCGCCCGTTCTACATGTTCGCTTCCCTGGTCAAGTCCTTGAGCCGCGCCGCAAAGGACGCATCGGTGAGACCCACCGCCGAAAGCGGTGCCTTGCCCACGGCATCTCCCAACTGCGAACGGTTGAACCGCACTACGTGCGGCACACCGCGTTTCTCCAGGAGTGGCACCAGCTTGTCCAGGCTATTTTCCGACGCGTCCGCGGCCACGATCACCAGCAGAACTTCGCCCGCGCGAACTCCATCCCGCACGCGCTCGGTTCCCCACAACACTGCGCGCGCCCGGGCCGCAAGCCCGAGCAGACTCAGCGCCGGATCAGGCTTTTCCATCCTCCTTCTTGCTCGGCAGCGGAGTGCCGAGAATCTCGGCAGCCAGCTCCCGCGCCTCAGCCATCTCCTGCTCGGTCGGACCATCGCCCGCCGTCGCTGCCTGCTCCTCGCCCTCGTCCTCGACCGTCAGCTCGTCAATGATCCGCAGAACCTCATCCGCGCCCACGCCTTCCATACCCGGGATACGGAGCAAGTCCTCGCGTTCCATGTCGATGATATCGAGGAATGTATTATACCCCGATGTCTGAAGAGCAGCCAATGTTAACGGCGACAGATCCAGCTCGCGCAGCGGGAAGTCCGCAACCTCGTAATCCTGCTCGCCACCACCGAACAGCGCTGCATCGGCGCCGCGCTCGAGCCATTCCCGGCTGCCGTACAGGTCGATCTGCCAGCCAATCAACTGGCTCGCGAGACGTACGTTCTGGCCGTTCCGTCCGATGGCAAGGGACAGCTGGTCTTCGTCTACGATCGCCGTAATGACACGGCGTGCGGAATCGCTGATCACCTTCGCGACTTTTGCAGGGGCGAGGGCGCGACGGGCAAAGATCTCGGGGTCGGGATGCCACGGCACGATGTCGATGCGCTCGCCACCGAGCTCGCTGACCACAGCCTGAACGCGCGAGCCCTTGAGGCCGACGCACGCACCCACCGGATCGATCGACTCGTCGCGCGATGACACGGCAGCCTTCGTGCGGCCACCAACTTCGCGTGCAATTCCCTTGATTTCGACGATACCCTGGTAAATTTCGGGTACCTCGAGCTTGAACAGCGCAGCCACAAAGAGTGGATCGGCGCGCGACAAGATCAGGCGCGGACCCTTCGGTGTCTCCTCGACACGCTTGAGCACGGCGCGGATCGGCTCGCCTTGGCGGAACCGCTCGCGCGGGTTCTGCTCCTTCCACGGGATGATCGCCTCGGCCTCGCGGGTCTTGTTCAGCATGATCACGATCTTGCCGCGCTCGACCTGCTGGACCTCGCCGCTCAGGAGATCGCCGACCTTGCTCGAGTACTCGTCGCGGATGCGATTGCGTTCACCCTCGCGCACGCGCTGGATGATCCGCTGCTTCGCCGCCATCACCGCATTGCGGCCGAAGTCACCGAAATCAACCGGGATCTCGAGCACATCGCCGGGCTGGAAGTCCGGATCGTCCCAACGCGCCTCCTCGAGGGAGATCTGGCGCGATGAATCCTCGACTTCTTCTACGACTTCCTTCAAGACCGTGATCTTGATGTCGCCGGCTTCCTCGTTGATCTCGATTTCGGCGCCCACGTTCGGTCCGTAGCGACGCGCAAGCGCCGCCATGATCCCGTCCTTGATCAGGTCCTGAAGATCGGCGCGCGAGAGATTCTTGTTCGCAATCATCTCGCGGAACGCCGTCAGGATTTGAGTCGCGTTGGCCATTCCGGATTCTCTACTTAATGAACTCTTGTATGCCGCCGGAGGGGCGTTCAGCCCTTTTCGTCCCAGCGGAAAATCAGGTGCGCACGCGCGATCTCGCTGCGCGGCACGTCCACCACCTCTTCACTCTCGAGTCTCAGCCGCACATACTCGACACCCGCCTTCTCCTCCACTCCCAA
>JBBQYT010000054.1:0-8515 GCA_038208385.1 Longimicrobiales bacterium
GGCCTACACGCCGGGCGTCGCCGTCACGTGCACCGCCATCGCTCAGGATCCCGATGACGTTTTTCTTTACACCGCACGCGGCAACCTCGTCGCAGTCGTGTCCAACGGCACAGCAGTTCTCGGCCTCGGCAATCTCGGACCCCTCGCCGCAAAGCCCGTGATGGAGGGGAAAGCCGTTCTCTTCAAGCGATTCGCAGACATCGATGTGTTCGATCTCGAGGTCGCCAGCACCAACGCACAGGACATCATCAAGTTCTGCGAGATGCTCGAGCCGACTGTCGGCGGCATCAACCTCGAAGACATCGCCGCCCCCGACTGCTTCATCATCGAGGAAGCGCTGCGTGAACGGCTGCAAATCCCGGTCTTTCACGATGACCAGCACGGCACAGCCATCATCAGTGGCGCAGCACTGTTGAATGCGCTCGAGCTGACGGGCAAGAAAATCGAGGAAGTGCGCGTTGTGTTCAGCGGCGCAGGTGCGGCTGCAATCGCAACAGCAGAGCACTACGTGCGATTGGGTGTGACGCGCGAGCACATACTGATGTGCGACAGTCATGGCGTTCTGACGACCGATCGCACGGACGAGCTCGATGCCTACAAGGCGCGCTTCGTCCGGCAAACCGATAAAAAGACTCTCGCGGATGCGATGAAGGACGCCGACGTTTTTGTCGGCCTGTCTGTCGCGGGTGTGGTCGACCAGGCAATGGTCGCATCGATGGCCGGGCGTCCGATCATCTTCGCGCTCGCGAATCCGGATCCCGAAATCACGCCGGAAGACGTTCGGGCCGTGCGCTCGGATGCAATCATTGCAACCGGACGCACCGACTATCCGAACCAGGTCAACAACGTGCTCGGATTTCCGTTCATCTTTCGTGGTGCGCTGGATGTGCGCGCGCGCAAAGTGAACGAAGAGATGAACATGGCTGCGACGCGCGCGCTGGCCGATCTCGCGAAGGCAGATGTACCGGAATCAGTCGCAGCAGCGTACGGCGAGTCGAACTTTCGCTTTGGACCGGACTATCTGATTCCAAAGCCGTTCGACTATCGCGTGTTGTTGTGGGTTGCGCCCGCGGTCGCGAAGGCCGCAATGGACACGGGCGTTGCGCGCAGGCCGATTGACCTGACGAAGTACAGGCACGAGCTCGAGGCGCGGCTCGGGCGCCGGCGCGAAGTGATGCGGGACATCGTGCTGAAGGCGAGCCTCGAGCCCAAGCGGATAGTGTTTGCCGAAGGCATGAACGAGCGTGTGATCCGTGCTGCACTACAGAGCATCGAAGCGGGTATTGCACAGCCGATTCTGCTGGGACGCGAGCGCAAGATCAGACAGCGCGCAGAAGCGCTGGGGCTGAACCTCACCGGCATCGAGATTGTCGATCCCGCGGAAGATGAAGAGCGCCGGGAGCGGTACGCGCAGGCGTTTTACGCTCGTCGCCAGCGCAAGGGCGCAACGCTTGCCGAAGCGCGCGAGAAAATGCGTACGGAAATTTATTTCGCGTGCATGATGCTCGTGAACGGAGACGCGGACGGCATCATTGCGGGTGAAGCGACAAATTATCCGGAGACAATTCGTCCGGCACTCGAAGTCGTAGGTACTGCGCCTGACGTGAAGCACGTTGCGGGATTGTATATGATGATCCTGCAGCACGACCTCGTGTTCTTTGCCGATACGACGGTCAACATCACGCCCGATGCGAGCACCCTCGCAGAGATTGCGCTGCTGTCGGCGCAGTTTGCACGGCGTCTCGGCGTCACACCGCATCTTGCGATGCTGTCGTTTTCGAATTTCGGTTCGACGCGGCATCCGGAGTCGGACAAGGTGCGGGAAGCGGTCGATCGGGTGAAGCGGCTATCTCCTGGCCTCGTCATCGATGGCGAAATGCAGGCGGACACTGCTGTGGTGCCGGAAATTCTGCAGAAGCTGTTTCCATTCAGCTCGCTGCAGGAGCGCGCGAACGTGCTGATATTCCCGGATCTGAACTCGGCGAATATCGCTTACAAGCTGCTCGCGCGACTGGGTGGTGCGGAGGCCATTGGGCCTATATTGCTGGGCATGGCCAAGCCGGTGCACGTACTGCAGCGTGGCGCCGAGGCGGCAGAGATCTTCAATTTGACGGCAATCGCGGTTGTCGACGCGCAGGAACGGCTCGCACGCGATCAGCAAAACAGAACGCAAAGGGATCAGTCTCTACGCGGCGACCTGGTCGACATCTAAAAAGGAAGGACGACGTGGCAACGAAAAACACGACGAAGGACCTGGCGGCAATCGGCATCAACGCGCGAAAGTCGGTGCATTGGAACCAGTCACCCACGATGTTGATCGAGGAAGCGCTCCGCCGGGGCGAGGGCATGATGACGAAGGAGGGCGCGTTCGTCGCCATCACGTCACCGCATACCGGCAGATCGCCGAACGACAAGTTCGTTGTCCGCGAAAGCTCCAGTCAGGGCAACGTGCACTGGGGCCCGAACCAGCCGCTCGACGAGCCGCACTACGAGACACTCAAGCAGGACGTGCTCGAGTATCTCGGATCGCAGGAGCTGTTCGCGCGCGACATGTTCGCAGGAGCGGATACTGACTATCGCCTCGGCGTGCGGCTGATCAGCACGAATGCATGGCACACGCTGTTCGCGCACAACCTCTTCATCGACGCGACGCCAAAGGAGCTCGACAATTTCGAAGTCGGCTTCACTGTGCTGCACGCGCCCGAGTTCCACGCAGATCCTGCACGCCACGGCACGCGCACCAGCACGTTCATCGCGCTGAATTTCGATGAGAAGGTCGTCATCATCGGCGGTACGCGCTACGCAGGTGAAATCAAGAAGTCGATCTTCACCGTGCTGAACTACATGCTCCCGCTGTCGGGCGTTCTGTCGATGCACTGCTCGGCCAATGTTGGGAATGATGGCGACGTGGCATTGTTCTTTGGTCTTTCCGGTACCGGTAAGACAACGTTGTCGGCAGACCCAACGCGCCATCTGATTGGCGATGATGAACATGGCTGGTCGAAGAACGGTGTGTTCAATTTCGAGGGTGGCAATTACGCGAAGGCGATTCGCCTGTCGCCGAAAGGCGAGCCGCTGATCTTTGCGGCGAGCAACCGCTTCGGCGCCGTGCTCGAGAACGTCGTCATGAACAAGGAGACGCGTGAAGTCGACTGGGACTCGGACAAGATCACGGAGAACACGCGATCCGCGTATCCGATCGATTTCATCGCTGGTCGCGTCGAGAGCGGCGAGGCCGGACATCCGCGCCATGTGATTTTCCTGACAGCGGATGCATATGGCGTGCTGCCGCCGGTCGCACGTCTGACACACGACCAGGCGCGCTACCACTTTCTTTCGGGCTACACAGCCAAGGTCGCGGGCACAGAGCGCGGCGTGACCGAACCCAGGGCGACGTTCAGCACGTGTTTTGGATCGCCATTCCTGCCGCTTGCGCCTTCAGTGTACTCGAAAATGCTTGGTGAGCGACTCGTCGAGCACGACTCGTTCTGCTGGCTGATCAACACCGGCTGGACGGGCGGACCGTACGGCGTGGGCCACCGCATGAACCTCGGCCACACGCGCGCGATCGTCACCGCAGTGCTGACGGGCCAGCTCGACGCAGTGGAAACGACAAAGGATCCAATGTTCGGTCTGCACGTTCCAACACACGTGCCCGGCGTGCCCGACGCAGTGTTGCAACCGCGCCAGACCTGGCCCGACGTGAAGAAGTACGACGAACAGGCTGCAAAGCTCGGTGATATGTTCCGCGAGAACTTCAAGAAGTTCGAAGCGAATGTGTCGGAGGAAGTGCGGAAGGCCGGGCCGGTTCTGGGAGGGTAAGGTCTCGCGGTCTCCGGATCGCGTTTTGAGTCGGCCCATGTCGTAAACGCCGATGGGCGGAAGGGCGGATGGGCGGCAACAACAACTTCAAGAACAGCCGGGTGCAGTTGACGTTGCCGCCCATCCGCCCATCCGCCCATCGGCGGTAAAGTGAATGGTTGACGAAGCGCTCAGTACAATCAGCAGGAAGGAGTTCGAAAAAGGTGGAACGACAACTCCTTTTAAGAGACCCCATCTGGAACACCATCCGGCTCGACGACACTGCGATTCGCATCGTCGACACCGCTGCGTTTCAGCGGCTTCGTTACATCAAGCAGCTTGGGCTCGCGCACCTCGTGTATCCGGGCGCGGTCCACACGCGCTTCGATCATGCAATCGGCGTTTATCATCTCATGCGGCGCGCACTGCTCGTCATGGGGGAGCGCGGCGGGCTCGATGGTACCGATGAGGGAGAGCAACGTCTCGTTGCTCTCGCTGGACTGTTGCACGACATCGGACATTATCCGTTTTCGCACGCTGTCGAAGAGCTCGAGCAGGGCGTAATACCCGGGCATCACGAAACGCTCGTTGGTCATTTTTTCACCGAGCCCGAGGTCGCTGCGACACTCGACAGCGTCTCGGATGATGCGCCGATCGAAATCGAAGCGTTGATTCGCGGTGAATCGCGTAGCGTACTGCAGGGATTGGTGAGCGGCAGTCTCGATCTCGACAAGATCGAGTATCTGAAGCGCGATGCTCATTTCTGTGGTGTGCCTTACGGCGAAATCGATGTCGACAGGCTGATTTACTCGCTCGCGATTTTGCATGACCCGTTCACCGGTCGGGGCGAAGTCGGCGTGCACGAAAAGGGCGTTGCCGCACTCGAGTCACTGCTGTTCTCCAAGTACCAGATGTTCAGAAACGTGTATTGGCATCATGCGGTACGTGCAGCGACGGTCATGTACAAACGCATCATTGCCGACGCGCTGACGGAGAAGCTGCTCGATGCGAGCGAGCTCGTCGGCGAGACCGATGAGGCATTGTTGTTTCTGATCGAGGTGCGCGCGAACGGCGCACGTACGAGTCGTGTCGGCGCGCGTATCGCCGCGCTGCGTGCGCGCAGGCTGCCGAAGCGCGCGTCTGAGGTTGCTGCGGGCGAGGTTCCGTCCGGCGACGTTGCGATCGAGTGGCTGTGTGCGGACTCGCCACTCAAGCGGCGGGTCGAAGACCAGATCGCACGAGAGTTATCGCTTCAGCCGGGCGATGTGTTTTTAGACTATCCGGAAAAGAGTGCGATGTTCGCGCTCGATTTGCTTGTGCAGCGTCGCTCGGGAGAAGTCATTCGGCTGGGGCCGGGCGGGAAGGCTGGTCTCATGGGGTTGCCGCGCGTTGCGGACGAGTTGTATCGCACTGCGCGTGTCCTGCGGTTGTTCACGTTTGGCGAGCGTCGCACCATTGAGCCGGAAGCGCTTGCGCGTTTTGCAGCTGATGGTCCTGAAGCGGCGGCGCATCGCCTTGGGTTGGGAACCGCTCTACTCCGCTGACTCTCCTTCAGCTAGTATTTGGTGTCACCCAGAGGACATAGAACTCATCAGGTGTCAGGTATGCCCGGACCGGAGTTAGTCACATCGTCAAGCGCATTTGTTCCCACAGATTTACAAACTGACGGGTTGAAGCGTCTCGCGGAGCAACTTAGTCAAGAGGTTTCTCAACCAAGCCGCTTAGCTTTCGCACGCTCGTTCTGCTTTGTAGCGGTGCACGCTTTCAGGCTGTCGACGAGGTCGAAGCCGAACACAGGGTTAAAGCGCAGAACTTCGATCGCAAAATTGACAGACCAGCATTTTGAAACCGCACGCAAAATCGGCAATGATGCCGCCGATCTACCGTTTGGTACCGCTGCTTATAGTCTGAGCACACTATACACGCTGCTCCTACCAAAAACGATCCGATCAAAATTTGGCATTTACTTCACGCCGCCGAGTCTTGTCGAGCGGCTTTTGGATTTGGCGGAACAAGGCGGCGTGGATTGGCGAACAGCTAACGTAATTGATCCCGCTTGTGGCGGTGGAGCTTTTGTAGGTCCTGTAATAGAGAGGATAGTGGAGAGTTACGGCGCAAAACGACACGCGAGCGAAAAGCTTCTAGGGCATTTGGCGGCGCATGTGCGTGGCGTAGAGATCGATCCGTTTTCAGGATGGATGGCGCAGATCTTTGCCCAACTTACGCTTGAGCGCCTGCTTGGGTTACGTCGTAGCAAATTTCCACAGTTTGTTACACGTGCGGATGCACTGACGGGATTAAACGACGATTACGGGAAACTCGACCTTGTGATCGGGAATCCACCATATGGCCGAGTAACCCTTTCGGCTAAGGCGAGATTGGAATACTCCCGCTCCTTGTACGGACACGCCAATTTGTACGGGCTGTTTACTGATCTTGCGGTTCGGTTGGCGAAGTCGGGCGGTCTCATCGCCTACGTAACGCCCACTTCTTTTTTGGGTGGCCAGTATTTCTCCCGGCTTCGCGAGTTGCTTCGAACAGAGGCCACGCCGCTTGGTATCGATTTTATCAGCGACAGGGCGGGGGTTTTTGAGGATGTATTACAGGAGACGGCGTTAACTATAACAAGAAAAGGGCGGACAAACGATCTTGTAAGAGTGAGCTTAAATACGCCTGCGAAATCGAATTTGAATTGTTTGATTGAGGATCTCGGGGCGTATTCTCTTCCCCATTCTCAAATTCCGTGGATACTTCCAAGATCGCACCGGCTTGCTAGAATTTTATCCCTGCTCGAAGACATGCATTTCACCTTAGGTCGCTACGGATACGCGGTCACCACGGGACCATTGGTATGGAATCGACATAAGTCGCAATTGTTTGATATTCCAGGCGCAAATCGCTTTCCACTGATTTGGGCCGAAGCCGTGAATGGCTCGGGCAGGTTCGCCTTTACCTCCAATCGCCGTAATCATAAGCCATTCTTCGAAACGATTAGCGGCCAAGAATTCATGCTGACCAAAACCGAGTGCATACTCGTGCAACGAACAACTGCGAAAGAACAAGAGCGTCGACTCGTCGCCGCCATTCTTCCGAAGGCCTTCCTGGCAAATCACGGCGCTGTCGTGATCGAAAATCACCTCAACGTCATTCGCCGCTTTAGTGAAGCGGATAATCTCACTCTCCTAGGCGAGCGCGAGGATATCAGCCTAAGAGGGTTGTTAGGTTTCCTGAATTCGCAACTCGCCGACGATCTGTTGCGTTGCATTAGCGGGAGTGTCGCGGTTTCGGCGTTTGAGCTAAACGCGCTACCGTTGCCTTCGCCGATTGTGATGCAAGGTGTTGATCGCTTGGTCGCTGAGAATGCTGACCAACTTGCCATCGATGATTTTCTGACTCGAAGCGTTGGAGGCAGTTGATGCAATCAGCATCCGGATCCTTACCGCCATTGCCAACTCTCGAACACATCGAGAAAAGACTGCCGGTAATCTTTCCTGAAGGAACGCCAGCACGGAATTATGTAATTCGAGCAACTGCCGCCAAAACGGTATTTGTAATGTTCTACGTAGGCGCGGTGCAACAGCACGGCGATTGGCTACGTCCCAACCAGGTGGTTCGGATGACCGACATGCAGGCTGCCCTAAGGACTGATCCTGAAAGACGCGATTGGACTCAGCAATCTTTGAAAAAGCGGAGCGAAAATACTTCTGGACATTGGTTCGCGGACACCAGCCGGGAGCCGATCAGGGATGAAACAATCAAGGATGGGTTGCTTCGACTCGGCGCGGTTATAGAGCGAGAGGAACTAGCTCCGAGTTCTTCGAAGCCGCGGTATGCTCTTGAAGGCGATTTTGCGGATCTCTTCCAATGCACTGACGCAGAGTTCGAACTGGCTGCGCAGCGGTGGCAGAAAGACCATTTGACCGTCGGCAGCCAAGCGCGCTTGCTGCTACTGCGGAAGGGAATTGCAGCAGGTTCCACTTCCGGAGTCGACGTTGTTTTTCCGAACGGGCAGGTGAGGCGCATGTCGGCTGGTGCCAGTTCTGCTATCAGCAAACAGGTAATCGAAGTCTTCGCGACAAAATTCTTGGAGCGGCCGGCTGTGGTGTGGCTTAGCGAGTCTCGCGCGCAGGTTGTGGAGAGCGATCACAATCTTGCGAAAATGGTTGGTCTATCTATCGATGCTCAAGACATTCTTCCCGACATAATACTTATTGACGTTCGGCGTGTGTCGGACCCGCTGATCGTGTTTGTGGAAGTGGTTGCCTCAGATGGGCCTATTAAGGAAGGCCGAAAACACGCGCTTTTGGAGCTTGCCGGCCGGGGCGGTCATGACGCCAGCAATACAGCTTTCGTGACAGCATTCATGGACCGTTCTAGTCCTGCGTATAAGCGCACTGTGCCGGATATCGCATGGGGTACGTTTATTTGGTTTGCATCTGAGCCGGACAAAATCATTTATCAATATGATCCTCGCGGCCAACCAATCTTGCTGACTCACCTTCTGAAGGTATAAATACATACTTCGGACTTAGCATTTCTAGGTTACTTCGATGAGGATCGCCGTGATGTTGTCGAGTCCGCCCGCGCGGTTGCCCGCCTGAATCAATCGCTTTGCGCGCGTCTCCAAAGGACGCGTGTCCGCAAGGATCGCGTGCAGCTTTGTATCGTCCAGCATTCCCGTCAGACCGTCCGAGCACAGCATGTACAAATCGCC
>JBBQYT010000055.1:0-8495 GCA_038208385.1 Longimicrobiales bacterium
ATAAGATGGCTCGCACAGTCGCGGACAAGCGCGCTGCGTTTCGTGCTCTTCACGAACGAGATTGCTTCTTAATACCGAATCCGTGGGATGTAGGAAGCGCGCGAATGTTACAGTATATGGGCTTCCAGGCTCTGGCTTCGACGAGCGCAGGGTACGCATGGAGCACGGGTAGACCCGACTACAAGGTTTCTCTGGAGGACGTGCTCGAGCACCTGGCAGACCTTAGCGCAGCCGTCGACTTGCCCATCAACGCCGATTTCGAGGCTGGCTTTGCCGTAAATCCCGAAGGTGTCGCCGCCAACGTCGCCCTGGCTGTACAGTCGGGTGTGTCCGGGCTATCGATCGAGGACCGGGATGTCGGCGCGATCGACACACTCTTCGAGACCGCGTTTGCCGTTGAACGCGTGCGCGCTGCGCGGAATGCAATCGATCAATCGGGAGCGGACGTCGTGCTGGTGGCGCGCACATCGCAGACATGGTGCGCGCGGTCGCGCCGAAACCAGTCAACGTCCTCATGATGGGTCCCGGACTGAGTGTCGCCGGGCTGGCGGATCTCGGCGTACGGCGCATCAGTATTGGCGGCGGGCTGGCACGTGTCGCCTGGGCGGCGCTGATCGACGCTGCGGAAAAGATGAAAGCTGGTTCGTTTGACGGGCTCGCGGGCGGAATACCCGGCAAGCAACTCAACGCGATTTTCGAAGAATCTCTTTAATTGTGCCGCACTGGAAACGCTAAATAGCGAACCTGACTTTGGGACTAACACACACCAAACCTGCTCGTTGCCCGCTTGACCCTTTCTAAAGGCAACGTGTATCATCCAGCATGAAGATCCGATCCGCTCTCGTGGCGATGCTTGCATTCAGTGCCTTTTGGGGTGAAGCCGTTTGGGCCAGCACGTGTTCGCCCGAGAGGCCGAGTGCGCGAACGGTTGCGTCGGTGCCCACGAGCGGCCCCGATTGCAACCAGCCAATGGCTGGATCTGGCGCTCACAACCCTTCGGGGCCCGAGCAAAACAGCGGACAGAAGTGTCCATTGTCGCCGCTCGGTACGACTGGCAGCTGTGTAAGCGTCGCATCGTTCGCGGAGGCGCCTGCTCCGCTCATTCCCTTGTTGGAGCACAGCGTCGCCAGCACGAATCCCGGTAACCCCGTTCTCTCCGCCCCGAACTTCGCAGTTTTCCACCCGCCCCGCGCGTAACCGCACCGCCGGTGATCCGGCATCCGTCATCACAAAAACAAACATTGCTGGTTAGCTCGCAAGCGAACTATGTGCGCGCGGTCAAGACATGCGGCGCTAGTCACGTTCGTTCTGCCACGTTCCAGTCACGCACACGCCCTTCGCATCTGCCTGCTGACACGCAGCTGGGCAGGCTTTCAGGTGCGGTACATCACTCTTCGACAGGCGATGCATCATGGATTTCTCGCTGCTTTATATCGCGCACCTCATGCAAGCGCTTTCAGCTGGTGGCCCTCCGCCTGCAGGCCCGCACCCGCTTGTTTACGCAGCCTCGTTTGCTGCGGATACGCCCTCGCTCCAGGCACTGATTGCGCGGGGATTGGAGACCAACCCCGAAATCGCTGCGGCCAGCGCACGTGTGCGCGCCGCGCAAGCGCGAGTCCGGCCGGCGGGAGCACTCCCAGATCCCATTCTGGGCGTGGGTATCCAGAATCTTCCGCTCGGGCGAGAGGCCATGGATCCTCAGAGTCCGGACGCAGGCAAGCCCGAGATGATGACGATGAAAATGCTGAGTATCGGGCAGACGCTGCCGTATCCGGGTAAGCTCCGGCTCCGCCGGGAGGCAGCGAAGCATGAGCTCGATGCGGCGACGGCCGAATTGGATGCGGCGCGACAACGGGTGATTCAAGCAGTGAAGGATGCGTACTACGAGCTGGTATTCCTGGACGACGCGTTCGAGCTCGTGCGCAGCAGTCAGGCGGCCCTGACAACAGTGATGAAGATTGCGGAAGGCCGCTATGCAGTGGGCGCCACCGCTCAGCAGGATGCGATCAGCGCGCGGGTGCAGGCCGCGCAACTCAGTCAAGACGCGTCGGCATTGGTGGAACAGCGGCGAATCGTGCTCGCCCGGTTGAACGCGGTGTTGAATCGAACGAGCGATGTGCCGGTGGCTAAACCGGCAATTTCTGCGACGCTGATCGATGCCGCGGTACCAAGCTCGACGGAACGCATCCGGTTCGTATCGCAGACGCTCGGCGCACGCGCCGGTAATTCACCTCTTCCGGGTTTGGCAGAGCTTCAGACGAGAGCGGAAACGAGCAACCCCGAAATCCGCGCCCACGAAGCAATGATCTCGGCTCAGTCAACACGTCTCGAGCTTGCCCGCAAGGCCGCACTGCCGGATTTCGATCTGTCGTTGCAGTACGGGCAACGAAGCCAGCGTCCCGACATGATTTCGGCGATGGTGTCCGTGCCCCTTCCGATCCACAGGCGCGCGAAACAGGATCAGGAAATTACGGAAGCAGCAGCGCAGCTTGCATCCCTGGAAGCGGAACATCACACGAGGACAAACGAGATTCACTCGCGCGTGGCCGAATTGTCAGCCGGAATCGAGCAGGACCGGACCCAGCTTTCCTTGCTCAAAGCGGCGGTACTCCCGCAGGCACGCGCAGCAGTCGAGTCGGCTTCAGCGAGCTACCGAGTCGGCAAACTGGAATTCGCTTCCGTGCTGCAGAATGAGACCACAGTCTTCAACGCCGAAACCGCGTACTACAGACTTCTCTCCGACTTTGCGCGCAAAGTCGCCGAGCTCGAGCGCGTCGTCGGCGGTACGGTGATCCAATGAGTTTACTGCAGAGGCTGAATGACATGCCACTCCGCACGCGCCGCCTGTTTGCCGCTATCGTCGCAATTCTCGTTGCGACAGGAGCGACCTTCGCGCTCTTGCGGCAAAGGGATGCCGCCGCGCCGCGCGGTCAGGCGCGCGTAACAGCGGCTGCAAAACAAACGAGCGGCTCGGCGGGCATGCCCGGAATGACAGCAACATCCGGATCCGGCATCGAGCTGACCGCCGATGAACTGCGCACGTTCGGCGTGACGTTTGGCACTGCGGAGATGCGCGTGCTTCGGTCGAGCGTGCGCACTGTAGGGACGGTGCAGGTCGATGAAACGCGCACGGCGCAAGTCGTGCCAAAAATCGCGGGATATCTGGAGCGCCTCTACGTCAACTTCGTCGGGCAACCGGTGCGCCGAGGTCAACCGATGGTCGAGATTTTTTCGCCGGATCTCGTCGCTGCGCAGCAGGAGCTGCTCCTCGCCGCGCGGCTCAAGAACGGGATGGGCGAACAGCGGATTCCGGGCGTGCCCGGCGGCAACACCGATTTGCTGGAAGCCGCACGTGCAAGGCTCCGACTGTGGGATATTTCAGAGCCGCAGATCGATGAAGTGCTGAAGACCGGAAAGGTGCGTCGCACGCTGACTTTGTATGCACCAGTTTCCGGAATCGTGACCGAAAAGCATGTGTTGCAGGGACAGGCGGTGCAGGCGGGCGCTGCACTGTTCACGATTGCGGATCTCTCGCGCGTGTGGGTCAACGCTCAGCTGCGCGAGGCCGATGCAGGGGACGTTCGCCAAGGCTCCATGGCTACGATCGAGCTCGCCGCTTTTCCGGGAAGGCCCATGCAGGGCCGCGTTGATTTCGTATATCCCACGCTCGACCCGCAGACGCGCACGCTGACAGCGCGAATCTCGATGCCCAACCCGGGCGAGCGTATCAAGCCCGGTATGTACGCAACGGTGCAGCTGGGCGCGCCGATTCGGAGCGCGCTCACCGTCCCTGTATCTGCTCTCCTTCGGACGGGCGCACGCACGCTGACGTTTGTGGATCTCGGAAGGGGCAGAATCGCACCGCAGGAGGTGGAGACGGGTCTCGTGTCCGGGGACTATGCGGAGATCCTCTCGGGGCTCCTGGTGGGGCAGCGGGTTGTAACGTCTGCGCAGTTCCTCCTGGATTCGGAGTCGAACCTGGGCGAAGTCATGAAGCGCATGGTCGGTCAAGTTGGTGCGCAGGATGTCGGCAAGACAAGCGACATGTCCGACATGAAGGCAGCGCCGGCGGACAAAGGCGCTGATATGCGAGGCATGCCCGGTATGAACTCGCCGCAGAAGCAGTAAGGCGCATATGCTAAAACGAATTATCGAATGGTCGATTCAGCACCGCTTGCTGGTGATTCTTGCCACCGTTGCAATAACGATTGCCGGAATTGTTGCGCTGTTGCGCACTCCGGTCGATGCCATCCCTGACCTCTCCGATGTTCAGGTTATTGTCATGACGGAGTGGCCGGGGCAGGCGCCGAATCTCGTCGAAGACCAGATCACGTATCCGATCTCGACAGAGATGCTGAAGGTACCGCACATGAAGTTCGTACGCGGTATGAGCCAATTTGGATTGTCGGCGGTCTATGTCGTGTTCGAGGACGGCACTGATCTGTATTGGGCACGCAGTCGCGTACTCGAGTACATGAACACGGTCCGCGGAAAACTTCCGCGCGGCGCCGAGTTGGTGCTCGGCCCGGATGCGACAGGCGTCGGCTGGGTCATGCAGTACATTCTTGCCGACACAAGCGGGAAACTGAATCTCGCGCAGTTGCGAGCGTTGCAGGACTGGACGGTGCGTCCGGCTCTCACCGCAGTTCCCGGCGTTGCGGAGATCGCATCGTTCGGCGGATTCGAGAAGCAGTACCAGATCGAAGCGGATCCGGCGAAGCTGCTCGCGTTCGGGATACCCATCGATCGTGTAGTGCGAGCGGTGCAAGCTTCGAACGAGGATGTTGGCGGACGCGTGCTCGAGCTTGGCGGGAGCGAATATGTAGTGCGCGGTCGCGCGCGCTTCGAATCACTCGATGACATTCGCTCGGTTTCCATCGGCTCAGGAACGGGCGGCACGCCCGTCACGGTCGGCGATGTGGCCAATGTGCAGGTCGGCCCGGAAATACGGCGCGGCATCGCTGACCTGAACGGTAAGGGAGAAATCGTCACGGGCTGGGTTGTCATGCGCTACGGGGAAAATCCGCTGGACGTCATCGACGGCGTCAAAGCGAAAATGCGCGAGATCGGCAGATCATTGCCCGCCGGCGTTGTATTCATCAACGGCTACGACCGCTCGGGATTGATCCACCGCGCAATCGCAACGCTGCGCGAAAAGCTCGTCGAGGAGTCGCTCATAGTCGCACTCGTCACGGTTGTGTTTCTGCTGCACATGCCGAGCGCACTTGTAGCGATCCTGACGTTGCCGATCGGAATTCTCATGGCATTCATGGCAATGAGAGTACTCGGCCTGAGTGCCAACATCATGTCACTCGGCGGCATTGCGATCGCAATCGGCGCGATGATCGATGCGGCGATCGTCATGGTTGAAAACCTCCACAAGCACATGGAACGGAACGAACGCGAAGCTGGAAACCGCTCACACTGGACGATGGTGCTTGAATCCGCACAGGAGGTTGGCCCTGCGCTGTTCATCTCGCTTCTGATCATCACGTTGTCCTTCATACCGGTGTTTTCACTGGAAGCGCAGGAAGGACGCTTGTTCAGGCCACTCGCGTGGACGAAGACGCTGTCTATGGCGGCTGCATCTCTGCTTTCGCTTACGCTCGTGCCCGTGATGATGGGTTTGTTCATACGCGGTGCCGTGAGGCCGGAAGCTGCAAACCCGGTAAATCGCCTGCTGATTCGCATCTACCGCCCCTGCATCGAGTTCGTGCTGCGACGACGGGCGCTCGTCATATGCATCGCCGGCGCGGTGCTGCTCGTCACGGTGCTGCCATGGCGACGGCTTGGTAGCGAGTTCATGCCGCCCCTGGATGAGGGCAGCATCATGGATATGCCCTCCCTGTTTCCGGGTGTCGGCGCGTCGCAGGCAAAAGCGATCCTGCAACAGCGCGACGCCGCAATCGCTCGTTTGCCGGAAGTCGCGATGGTACTCGGGAAGATCGGCAGAGCCGAGTCTGCAACCGATATGGCGCCGCTCTCGATGATCGAGACCATCGCCATTCTGAAACCGGAAGACCAGTGGCGGGCGGGAGTGAGCCATGACTCGATCGTCTCCGAGCTGAACCGCTCCGTCAAGACACCCGGCGTCGCAAATATGTGGTCCATGCCGATCAAAAACCGCCTCGACATGCTTGCCACAGGCATCAAGACTCCCGTCGGAATAAAAATTTTCGGTCCCGACCTCGCCACACTCGATCGCATCGGGCAACAGATCGAGGGACTGTTGCCGCAGGTGAGGGGAACGAACTCCGTCTTTGCGGAACGCGCGATGGGCGGCCATTACATCGAGGTGCGGGTCGATCGTTCAACCGCAGCGCGCTTCGGCATGAGCACGGATGATGTGCTCATGGCGTTGGCTGCCGCCGTCGGAGGCGAGGCCGCCGGGGAAGTAATTGAAGGGAGGGAGCGCTACAGTCTGCTGGTGCGCTACCCACGAGATTTGCGCGACAGCCCTGAGCAGATATCCGGTATACTCATTCCGACTCCGGGTGGTGCGCAGGTGTCACTCGGGCAGCTTGCGAGCATCCGAGTGACGGACGGACCGCCGCTCATCAAGTCGGAGAACGCGTACCTGAACAACATCGTATATATCGATGTGCTCGGCCGCGATGTAGGCAGTTACGTCGGAGAAGCAAAAAAACTGCTCGACCAGAGTCTCAAACTGCCGACGGGTTACAGAATCGAGTGGTCGGGACAATTCGAGGCAATCGAGCGCGCCAATCGAAAGTTGCGCTACGTGGTTCCAATTACACTCGCAATCATTTTCCTGCTCCTTTATTTCAACTTCGGCAACATGATCGAGGCAGGCATTGTCATGCTGTCCGTGCCGTTTGCACTCGTGGGCGGTGTGTGGCTCATGTCTCTGCTCGGCTACAATATGAGCGTGGCCACCGCGATTGGATTCATCGCGCTGGCCGGCGTCGCCGCAGAAACGGGCGTTGTCATGCTCATCTATCTCGATTACGCCTACACCTCGGCTGTGCAGCAAAACCGCCTTGGCTCTCTGACCGATATTAATTCCGCCATCGAAGAAGGAGCCGTGGAGCGCGTGCGGCCGAAACTCATGACGGTGACGGCAATCATGGCGGGCCTGCTGCCGATCCTCTGGAGTCATGGGACTGGAGCCGACGTCATGAAGCGCATCGCGGCACCAATGGTCGGCGGCATGTTGACGAGTACGCTGCTCACGCTACTCGTGATACCCGCGATCTATTCGCTCTGGAAGGAGCGCGGACTGCGTCGTGCTCGCCGCAGTCAAGGTTCCGTTGGAGGAAGGGATTGACACCTTAACGGATCATAAGTGCTTCGACTTGCTGCGGGAGCGCGGGCCGATGACCAGTAGTGAGCTGGTAGCGATTACGGGCCTCACAAGTGGCGCGATCACGGGCGTGGTTGCGCGGCTCGAGCGGGGTGGATACCCTGGCGTGAACCTGACCCGGCTTTACGGTGGGCCGGTTGGAGAGCCCGCGCTCGGTCCTACCGCTTACCCGCACCGCATTTCCGCGATGCCGGGTCCATCCGCGCCCATCGGCCACCATTGGATCGACGCAACACACATAAGCTTTGGAGTTGTAGCTGCAGGGTTGTACGGGCGGAAATGGAAAGCGGAGGGCTCTCTTTTCAACGGTCGCGAGCCGGACGACAACCGTTTCAACTTTGATTTTGGTCGGCTCGATTCATACTCCGGGCGTGTTTGGTATTTGCCAAACGACAACTGGGCCCTTCAGGTCTCGAGAGGTCATCTGGTCGCTGCCGAACCTTCGTTTGCGCCAGGTGGAGCGGCTCGAAACGTGGACAGAACGACAGCATCAGCGACATACAACCGGCCGCTTGCTGCCGGGGGCGTTTGGGCCACGACTGCCGCCTGGGGACGCAACAGTGAATCGACACTCGGCACCAGCGCATTTCTCGTCGAGACGAATGTGAATCTCGCTGAGCGGAATGTGTTCCTAGCTCGCTGGGAGGCAGCACAGAAGACAGGTGATGATCTCGTGCTGACCTCGCGTCCCGAGTACGCGGAGCGTGTGTTCACGTTACAAAAGCTCAGCGCAGCCTATCTGAGAAAATTCGGGCAGCTCAAAGGCTTCGTTCCTGCCATCGGCATACAAGAGAACGTGAGTTTGCTGCCGGCAGAGCTGAAATCTATTTACGGCACGCGCACTCCGGTGGGGTTTGCAGTGTTCATCAATTTGCGTGCGGCGCCCATGGCTGAGCACGGGATCGGGGCGATGGCAGTGATGCCCGGGATGGCGCCACGCGCTGACACGACGATGGCAATGCCTGGAAGAGAGCCGGCGGCGCATGCGGACACGACAATGGCGATGCATCAAATGCCACCAGCAGCCCATGATGCGATGCCTGGAATGCAGCAACGTGAGATGGCGGGAGCAAAGGACACCATGCCCCAAATGGCGGGTCATGAGCCGGCGCCGGCGAGGCGCGACTCAATGTCCGGAGTGGCGCAGCAAGCCGTCCACACGTCAGCCATG
>JBBQYT010000056.1:0-8494 GCA_038208385.1 Longimicrobiales bacterium
TCAACTCGACGCCATCCTTCGCCAGGATCACAAAGCCGAGGCTCCCGCCCTCCGGCACCTCCGCCACCTTCGTAAAACCAAGCCGATCCACCCAGAACGGCAACACGGGCTCGATCGCTTCGACAAACACAACGGGCGTCAGTTTCTTGAACATGTGCGGGGTTCCTGGCTGAGGAAGTTGTTGCACAGCCACGCCTGCTAGTCTAAATGAGACTAGCATGGACGTCAACCCTCCTCTCACCCTGGCCGACCTCGTCGTCCTCAGCCTCCTCGCCGAACGGCCGATGCACGGGTACGAGCTGAATCGCGAGCTCGAGTACCGTGAAGTGCGGGACTGGGCGGGGGTGTCCAGGCCGCAGGTTTACTACTCGCTGAAGAAGCTGGCTTCGCGCGGGCTATTGTCCGAGTCGGCGAATGAGTCAGAAGGGGCTGAAGCCCGCGGGCCCGAGCGGCGGGTTTTTCAGCCGACGGGTGAGGGCCGGCGGGCTCTCGCGAAGGCGCTGGCACGGCCGGACTGGGCGCGGAGTCGGACGATCCCGCCGTTTCTGACATGGCTGGCGCTGTCGAGTCACGCGGGACCGGGCGATCGGGCGGTGTTGATCGCTGAGCGGCGGAAATTTCTGGAGGGTGAGCTTGCGAGGGAGATGAAAACGCTCGTTGAAGTGAGGGCGGATTTCGGCGAAATGGTCCCTGCTGCGGAGTTGATGCTGGAGTTCGTTGTAAGGGAATTTGAGCTGGAGCTGGCATGGCTGGGTGATGTAGAGCGCCGTCTGGGCTAGGATTTAGCCCTATTCTGCATTATATCATTAGTATATCCCTCAACAGTTTGGCCTCGCCGCGTGTCTAGAATGTCGGCGTCCGAACAATCTTTCCGAAAGAATTCCCGATGGTAGTGAGCCTGGAGTCGCGCTCGCGAGCGCGCGCGTCGCTGTCGACGCTCGTTTCCGCGTTGTTGTTCTTTGGTGTTGCGGGTGGTGCATATGGGCAGGGTGCTCAGGCACCCGCGGCAGGCGAGATGCGCGCTGTGACGTTGGAGGAGACGGTCACGCTGGCACAGGCGAACAGCCCGCTGATCGTGCGTGCGGATGGCCAGGTACAATCGGCTGCTGCGGCGCGTCGCACATCGAAGGCAGCGTTCCTTCCCTCGTTGAATCTTGACTCGAATTCATTGCAGGCGAGCAATCCGAGTCCGGTGAGTCAGCCGGGTGCGCTCGTGGCTGACGGCACGTCAGCGTTTGGTTTGTCGACGACGTGGGATGTTTTCACGGCGGGTCGTCGTGGGGCGGAGCGACGTCGTGCGGATGCGACATCAGTGGCGACGGAGTCGCAGTTGACGGAGCAGAAGTATCTGGTCGTCGTGCAGGCGAAGCAGTCGTATTTCGATGTGTTGAAAAGCGGGGACCTGGTGACGGTTGCACAGGCGCGTGTTCGGCGTGGGCAGGATGGACTGACACAGGCGAAGCATCGTCATGATGCCGGCACGGCGACGTTGTCGGATGAGCTGCGCGCGCAGCTCGAGCTGTCGGACGCGCAGCAGACGCTGCTGACGGCGCAGGCTGCATTGCAGGTCTCGTATTACGCGCTTGGCCGTACGATCGGTGCTGATGGTCCGGTGACAGCGAAGCCGGCGGAGTCGCTGGCGCCGAAGCCGCTCGGCATCTCGAATGCGGAGCTTCTGGAGCTGGTTGTGAGCGGGGCCCCGTCGGTACGTTCTTCGGAGGCGACGGCGCGGGCGGTCAATGCGGGCATCGCGGTAGCACGTGCGCGCTACATGCCGTCGTTGCAGCTGACGGGCGCTTATCGCTGGCTCGACATTGCTGGTGGCTCGAGGTTCGAGGCGCGCCCGCTCTGGGATTTGCGTATCGGCATGTCGTTTCCGTTGTTTGATGGTCTGCAGCGCGAGGAAGCTGTGGTGCGCGCGCGCAGTGCGAGCGAGTCGGCGGATGCGGATGCGCGCGACCGTCGTCGTGCAATTCGTGTCGATGCGGAGCGTGCGCTTGCAGCATTGAACCTGGCCGAGCAGCGGATCAAGCTGTCGGAAGGTGCGGTTGTGTTTGCGCGCGAGGATTTGCGTGTGCAGGAGGCGCGCTACCGCGCCGGCGCGACGACAATTCTCGAGCGTGTGACATCGCAGGCAAATCTGGCAAATGCGGAAGCGACGCTGGTGACGGTTCGTTACGACTATCAGGTTGCGCGCGCGCAGATCGAAGCGCTCGCCGGCCGTTCGTTCTAGGGGATTAATCGACGATGTGGATCGTACGCCTTGCACTTAGACGCCCGTATACGTTCATCGTAGGGGCGTTACTGATTGGGATTTTCGGTGTGTTGAGCATCTCACGCATGCCGACGGACATTTTTCCGGAAATCGACATCCCGGTCGTCGCGGTTATCTGGCAGTACAGCGGGATGCCACCCGAAGAGATGGAACGACGCATCGTGACCGGCTACGAGCGCGGTCTCACGACTACCGTGAACGACATCGAGCACATCGAGAGTCAGACACTGAATGGTGTGAGCGTCGTCAAGGTGTTCTTCCATCAGGGCGCGAAGATCGAGGCGGCCGTTGCGCAGATTTCGGCGGGCGCGCAGTCCGGCATACGTTCGATGCCGCCGGGTATCATTCCGCCGAACATTCTGCGATTCAATGCGTCGAACGTGCCGATCCTTCAGCTGGGTCTGAGCAGTGAGACGCTGTCGGAGCAGGAGACGTTCGACCTGGGCTTCAACTTCATGCGCACACGTTTGGCCACGGTCCAGGGCGCGCAGGTCCCGCTGCCGTTTGGGGGCAAGTTCCGACAGATCAATGTAGACCTGGATCCTGCGGCGATGTATGCCAAGGGGATCTCGGCGTCGGATATCAGCAATGCGATCAACGCTCAGAACCTGATTCTGCCGTCCGGCACCATGAAGATTGCGGACCGCGACTATTATGTACGCATGAACGCGAGTCCGGACGTTGTGAACGGCTTGAACGACATGCCGATCAAGAGCGTGAACGGCAATACGGTCTACATCAAGGACGTCGCGCAGGTGCGCGATGGGTACGGCAACCAGACGAACATCGTACGGCGTGACGGTCATAAGGGCGCGCTGCTGATGATTCTGCGCGGCGGCGGTGCATCGACGCTCGATGTCGTTCGGCGTGTGCGTGAGATCATGCCGACGGTCATGGCGACGCTCCCGCCTGCACTCAAAGTCGAATTCCTGTCGGACCAGTCGGTTTTCGTGAAGAACTCGCTCGACGGCGTTGTGCGTGAGGCTCTGATCGCGGCACTGCTCACTGCGCTCCTGATTTTCCTGTTCCTCGGCAGCTGGCGCAGCACGCTGATCGTCGCGCTGTCGATTCCGCTCTCCATCCTGACCTCGCTGATCGTACTCGGCGCAATCGGCCAGACCATCAACGTGATGACGCTCGGCGGCCTTGCATTGGCCGTCGGTATTCTCGTAGACGATGCAACCGTCGGCATCGAGAACATCCACCGGAATCTCGACCACGGCAAAAGTATCGAGAAATCAATTATCGACGGTACGCAGCAGATCGCCGTGCCGACGTTCGTTTCGACGCTCTCGATCTGCATTGTGTTCGTGCCGGTCTTCTTTTTGAGCGGCGTTGCGAAGTCCCTGTTTGCACCGCTCGCAATGGCCGTCATTTTCGCGATGCTCGCGTCGTACCTGATCTCGCGAACCCTGGTGCCGACGCTTGTGCGGTACGCGCTCGACAGCGAAGCCCGCCTCGAGGCGAAGGGACATCAGGCAGGCATCCTCGAGCGCACGCACCAGGTCTTCAACCGTTTCTTCGAGCGCCTCCGCGGACGTTACAGCGCAACATTGCAGCTCGCGCTTTCAAATCCGCGTCGCACGACTGCAATTTTTACGACATTCTGCCTCGCATCGCTTGTGCTTATCCCGTTTGTAGGCGAGGACTTTTTTCCGCGGGTGGACTCCGGTCAATTGCGTGTGCACCTGCGCGCGCCGGCAGGTACGCGTCTCGAAGAGACCGAGCAGATCACCGCGGCGGTCGAGCGGACGATTCGGAAAGTGATTCCCGCCGGCGACCTGAGCTTCATCCTCGACAACGTCGGCATCTCCACGTCGGGAACCAACCTCGCCGTCAGCGACAACCCGACGATTGGCGCAAGCGATGGCGAAATCCTGATCTCGTTGAAGCCCGACCGTAAGGGCCAGACGTTCGAGTATCGCAAGCAGCTTCGAAAGCAGCTGAATCTCGAGTATCCGAGTGTGACGTTTTTCTTCCAGGCGGCGGACATTGTCGGGCAGATTCTGAACTTCGGACTGCCGGCGCCGATCGACATTCAGCTCGCGGGCCCGAACAAAAAAGAGAATTACGCGATCATTCAGAAGATCCAGGCTGAGGTGCGTAAGATTTCGGGCGCAGTGGACGTGCATATTCACCAGGTCACGAATGCTCCCGAGCTCGCCCTCAACGTGGATCGTATCCGGTCGAGCCAGATGGGTCTCACCCAGCGTGAAGTCGCAACGAGCCTGATGCTGTCGCTCAGCGGCAGCGGTCAGACGGCGCCGAACTTCTGGCTGAATCCTGTAAACGGTGTGAACTATCCGGTCGGTGTCCAAACGCCGCAGTATCGGATTTCATCGCTTGACGATCTGAGTGGAACGCCGGTGATCGGTGGTTCAGCGGTTCACCCGCAGCAGCTGGGCAACCTTGCGAGCATGACGCGCACAACGAGCTTTGCTGTGGTCAACCACTACAACGTGCAGCCGGCATTCGATGTTTACGCGAATACGCAGGATCGCGATCTTGGCGGTGTTGCGCGCGACGTCGACAAGGTAGTAAACCGCTACAAGGACAAACTGCCGCGCGGCTCCTCGCTCGTCGTGCGCGGACAGGTCGAGAGCATGCGCACGTCGTTCCTGGGGTTGGGTCTCGGTCTGTTGTTCGCCGTCGTGTTCGTTTACCTGCTGATGGTGGTCAACTTCCAGTCGTGGCTCGACCCGTTCATCATTATCATGGCACTGCCGGGCGCGCTCGCAGGCATTGTGTGGGCGCTGTTCGCGACGAGCACCACGCTGAGCGTGCCATCCCTCATGGGCGCAATCATGAGTATGGGTGTGGCGACGGCGAACAGCATCCTGATCGTGTCGTTTGCGAACGAGCAGCGCCAGCTTGGGTTGTCGTCGACCGAAGCCGCGATGCTCGCCGGATTCACGCGTCTCCGCCCCGTCATGATGACGGCGCTCGCAATGATCATCGGTATGCTGCCGATGGCGCTTGGCATGGGTGAAGGCGCAGAGCAGAACGCACCACTCGGCCGCGCGGTCATCGGCGGTCTCGTCATCGCGACGTTTGCAACACTGTTCTTCGTACCCGTTGTCTATAGCGTGCTCAGGACGAAAGCACCTGTCCTGCACATTCTCGAGGATGAACGCGTCCTAGTGGAGACCGCCTGATGAGTATTACGGAAAAAGAAGCGACACGACAGCACGGCGCGGACCCGACTACCGTTCCCGCAGGGCCGCCGCCCAATCTGAAACGTGTCGCGATCATTATCAGCCTCGTATTCGCACTGCTGCTCGCATTCGGCATTGTCCCGCGCCTGGTGCGCCAACGCGATCTCGGTGCGGCAGTCGCCGAAAAAGATGTAATCCCTTCGGTGCTTGTCGGCACGGCGACGCTCGCTCCCGCATCGATCGACCTCACGCTGCCCGGAACGGTACAGGCACTGCGCGAGACGACCATCTTCGCGCGCACGAACGGCTACGTGAAGCGCTGGTTCGTCGATATCGGTGGCCACGTGCGCGCCGGACAGACTCTCGCCGAGATCGAGACGCCGGACCTCGACCAGGAGCTTGCGCAGGCGCGCGCAACACGCGCCCAGGTGCAGGCCAACCTCGACCTCACACGCGCGACGCTCACACGCTGGACCCAGCTCGTAAAGGACGACGCGGCGACAAAGCAGGAGCTCGATGAAAAGCAGGCTGCGTTCAACGCAATGCAAGCGAACGCAAATGCATCACAGGCGAACGTACAGAGACTCACGGAGCTGCAGCGCTTCGGCCGCGTGACTGCGCCCTTCGCCGGCGTTGTCACCGCACGCAACATCGAGCTTGGCAATCTCATCACGGCGGGTGGCGGCGGCACTGCACGGGCGCTATTCAACATCGCGCAGGCCGACACCGTTCTGATCTACGTTAACGCTCCCGAGGGTTCTGCCGAAGCGCTGCAGGGTGGCCAGACTGCCGAAATCAGCCTGCGCGACCAGCCTGGCAAGAACTATCATGCCACGGTGACTCGCACGGCACGCGCGCTCGACACATCCAGCCGTACGATGCTGACACAGCTACAGCTGCCGAATCCAGACCACGCGCTTCTGCCGGGCATGTATGTCTCGGTGAAGATCAAGGTCAAGCGTCCGAATCCACCGATCATCATCCCCGCGAACGCACTGATCATCCGTGCGGACGGACCTCAAGTCGCCACCGTACAAAACGGACGCGTGCACCTGCAGCGCATTCAGCTCGGACGAGACTACGGCAAGGAAGTCGAAGTCGTTTCGGGTCTGCAGGACAAGACCAAGCTCGTGATCAATCCCGGCGATGAAGCGACCGAAGGCAGCCAGGTCAGGCCGACAGAGCCGAAAAAGGAAAAAGAAAAGCAATAGCCTCGCCAGGCCTTCGTGTGGAACGGAGAAGCGCGTCCAGCGCCGGCAGGTTCGCATGGATGCCGCTGATCAGTGCGTAACGCACGACCGGCTCCGTCTCCCGATTCCCCTGCGGGTCAATTGCAGCAGTCGGGTCCACAGCATGGCACTGTCTTCAGAGCGGAAGTCCCGACCGGCTTCGTCGCGCGGACGAATGCACTGATGAACTTGCCGTCAATCTCCCCGGCAAAGTGTTTCGCATCCAGACCCGAGCCCTCGAGGAACGCTGCCGCATCCTCAACATTGTAAACACGCGTTGCTTCGATCTCGACATCCTTGAAGCCTGCCTGCTCCAGCAGCCTCCGATATTCCATTTCCTCCAATGCTCCCGCCACACATCCAATCCACAACTCCATGCTGCGACGTACCTCCGCAGGCGTTTCGCCCCGCACGACGACGTCAGACACAGCAAACCGTCCGCCCGGCTTCAACACGCGAAACGCTTCGCGCAACACCTGCGCCTTGTCGCCCGAAAGATTGATCACGCAATTCGAGATGATCACATCGACCGAATCGTCCGGCAGCGGAATGCTCTCGATCTCACCTTTGAGAAATTCGACATTCGATGCGCCTGCTCTGCGCATGTTTTCATTCGCAAGCGATAGCATCTCGTCCGTCATGTCGAGCCCGTACGCCTTGCCTTTCGGACCGACGCGCTTCGCCGACAACAGCACGTCAATACCGCCGCCCGAGCCGAGATCCAGTACAGTCTCGCCCTCTCGCAGATCCGCCAACGCCGTCGGATTGCCACACCCGAGCGACGCAAGCAGCGCCTCGGCCGGAATCCCGGCCTTCTGTCCCTCATCATACAGATTCGCTGTAATCGGATCCCATGCCTCCGTCGTCGCTCCACAACAGGCACTCGTGCCGCAGCACGACACGTCTGTGCTTCCATCCATCACGCGCAGAGCAGCCTGTCCGTACTTCTCGCGAACCGTCGCCTTCAGGTCGTCCGACATCATGCCTCCAATCGAGAATTCTTGATGGGTAGTTCACAAAAAAAACTCAACAACACTTCACTTCCACTGCGGACGATCGCACCGAAACCTTCAACCCGTCCAGAATCGACCGCGCCTCATGAATGGCTTCAGCATTCAACGAGTAATAAATCCAGCGCCCTTCGCGGCGATCGTTCACGATCCCCGCATCCTTCAATGTCTTGAGATGCCAGGACAGACGTGACTGTGCGATGTCGAGCTCATCAGTGAGCTCGCACACACAACGCTCGCCATCGAGAAGCATGTTCACGACGTCCAGGCGAAGCTCGTCGGACAGCGCATGAAATATCGCGGCGGCGCGGAGTGTGTCGGCTCGTTTGAGTAGGGTCATGCTCTAACATAACAAGAAAACTTGATGCGTCAAGGGCCAAGGTTGAGCCGACACGAGCGCAGTGACATGTTCCAGTACGAGCCACGAGCCACGAGCCACGAGCCACGAGCCACGAGCCACGAGCCACGAGCCACGAGCCACGAGCCACGAGCCACGCAACGGAGGCACCCCTGATCGTCCATCTAATTGACGGCACCTACGAGTTGTTCCGCAGTTTTTTCGGTTTTCGCAAATCGAAGCGTGAAGACGATGGGTTTGGTGCTGTGCGTCTCATGTTGCATTCGATGTTGCAGATGATGGAGACTGGTGGCACGCACATTGGTGTTGCGACGGATCACGTCATCGAATCGTTTCGGAACGACATGTGGCCGGGCTACAAGACGGGTGCGGGCATCGAGCCGACGTTGTGGCGGCAGTTTCATCCGCTGGAGGATGCGCTTGCGGCGTTTGGATTTGCGGTGTGGCCGATGGTGGAGCTCGAGGCG
>JBBQYT010000057.1:0-8458 GCA_038208385.1 Longimicrobiales bacterium
ACCGCATGTTCGCGACGGACTATCCGGCTGCGATGAGCAATGCGATGAGCAACACGGACTCACAGGCATTCCAGGATGCAGTTGCGGCCGTGAGCTTGCGTGAGAACAAGCGACTGTACGAGACCGGCAGAGGCGCAAACCCGACGTGGCACCGAATGACGGACCTGTATGTGACGTTCTCGGATGCGGATTTCCGGCTCGGCTTCAATGCCACACAAACGACACTTGGCGCTGTCGCGCGGCTCGTCGAAGCGAAGGTCGTTAAGTGACGCGGGAGCAGCACTGATGATGGACCGCATGATCGCACTTCCGACGTACGCGGCAACGCGCTACGTGCAACCACTGCGCGAAGGTGGTTCGCTGCCCGCGGTAGTCGACACCGAGAGTGCGGGGCTGTTCGTGTTGAAGTTTCGCGGCGCTGGTCAGGGCGCAAAGGCACTGATTGCCGAGGTAATCGTCGGCCTGCTCGCCCGCGAGCTCGGACTCCCCATTCCCGACCTCGCCCTCATCGATGTGGCGGAAGTATTCGGACGCGCCGAGCCCGACCCCGAAATCCAGGAAGTGCTGCGCGCGAGCCATGGCATCAACGTGGGTCTGCGGTATCTCGATGGTGCGTTCAACTATGACGGATTCGCCGCAGGCGATTTCATCGACGCCACATTCGCATCGAATGTTGTCTGGCTGGATGCTCTTGTCACCAACCCGGACCGCACGCATCGCAACCCGAACATTCTGATCTGGAACCGCACGCCGTGGTTGATTGATCACGGGGCCGCGCTGTACGCGCACCACGCTTGGGCGAACGTGACGGCAGAGAAGGCACGCACGGAGTTCCCGCTGATCAAGGACCACGTGCTGCTTGCGCACGCCGATGATATCGGGGCGGCCGATGCGCGACTCGCACCGCGTGTGACCGAGGAATTGATCGACGAGGTGCTGGGAGCGGTACCGGACAGCCTGCTGCTGGATCCAACCAACAGGAACGAGTTTCCAAACGGCGACGCTGCGCGGGCGAAATACCGGGAGTACCTGACCACGCGGCTGGCAGGACCGCGCGCGTTCGTTGCGGAAGCGCTGCGCGCGAAAGAGCTGCGTGCAGCTCAACCCATCCAGCGGCGCTCGGCCCGGCGATGACGACCGGCGATCAGGCTGTCTACACCTTCGCCGTTCTGCGCGCGGTACCGCACGTTCACCTGGCCGCGTTTTGCAATGTTGGCGTTGTGCTGCACGCGCGCACGGCGGAGTTTCTAGGAATTCGCGCAATCACGGATGTGGCAGAGCTGCGCATACGCGTGCCCGATGCCGATGCAGAGCTGCTCGCGCGCTACCTGGCCGCATGCCGCGCCATCTGTGAAGGTGATGTCACGGCCGGACCCGTCGCGCTCTCGCCACTCTCCGAGCGCTTTCACTGGCTCACTTCGCCACGCTCCGATGTCCTGCAATGTTCGCCCGTGCACGAGGGATTGGGCAACGACCCCGAGCGTGCGCTGGAAAACCTCTACGCGTCTTTTGTGGGCGGCTGAACCGCGGCGACTACGCTGGACCGCCGCGCCACACGGTGACCGGTATCCGAACGGACTGGAGATGCCGCACCACACCGGCACCGACCTGCGCCGTCGAGGCAGCAGCACCGTTCGTGGCGATGTCAGCCGTCCGGATGCCTTCTTCGAGCGTAGCTGAAATTGCAGTCTCGACGGCATCGGCTTCGGCCTCGAGTCCCAGCGAGTGGCGCAGCAGCAACGCCGCACTCAGGATCGCGCCTATCGGATTGGCAACCTGTCTTCCAGCGATGGCAGGCGCGGACCCATGAATCGGCTCGTACAGGCCGATCGGCAATAGCGCACTGCTCTGGCGCGACCCGAGTGATGCCGACGGCAGCACGCCAATGCTCCCGGCGAGCACTGCTGCTTCATCCGTCAGAATATCGCCAAACAAATTTTCCGTAACGACGACATCGAACCTCGATGGCTCTGTGATGAGCATCATCGCGCACGCGTCGACAAGAACGTGCTCGAGCTCGACGTCCGGAAACTCTTCGCTCACAACGCGCGTCGTGACCTGCCGCCAGAGACGGGACGTCTCGAGCACGTTCGCCTTGTCGACGGATGTGAGCTTGCCACGGCGCGTGCGCGCCGTCGTCGCCGCAATGCGCACCACGCGCTCGATCTCTCCAGTCGTGTACGTGCACGTGTCCGTTGCACGCTCGCCGTTCGTGATCGCTTCGCGACGCTGCTCACCGAAATAGAGTCCGCCCGTCAGCTCGCGCACGACCACCAGGTCGACATCCTGCAATATTTCAGGCTTGAGCGGCGAAGCGTTTGATAGAAGCGGCGAGGGTTTGACGGGGCGGAGGTTCGCAAAGAGCTCGAGTCGTTTGCGCAGTCCGAGCAATCCCTGCTCCGGTCGCACGCGCGCCGCCGGATCATCCCATTTTGGACCGCCAACCGCTCCGAGCAGAATTGCATCTGCGCCCGAGCACGCGTACAGCGTTGCGGGTGGCAACGGCACACCCGTCGCGTCGATTGCAGCGCCGCCAATCAGTGCATCGTGGAACTCGAAGTCATGTCCGAAACGATCCGCAACTGTGCGCAGCACGTTCACCGCTTCGGTGGTGACCTCGGGGCCGATTCCGTCACCGGGCAGGACAGCAATGCGGTACCTCATGAGTGCGCGCCCTCGTAGTGATCGATGTCTTCAGCAGCGCCGAGCAGGTAGTCCATTCGATCGATACCGCGCATCAGGCAATAGCGATCGAACGGCTCGATCGGCAGAAGCTCGACGGAGCCATCCGGCAGTGTGAGCATCTGCTCGCTCAGGTTCACATGCAGCTCGGCCGCCGGCTCGACGCGCAGAATGTCGAGCAGCCGGTCGTGGGCGACTTTGCTGACTGCAATTGGCAGCAGGCCGTTGCCGAGCGCGTTGTTCTTGAAGATGTCGGCGAAGCGCGTGCTGATGACGGCGCGAAAGCCGAACGCGAGCAACGCCCACGGTGCATGCTCGCGCGAGGATCCGCAGCCAAAATTGTCGCCGGCAATGAGCACCTTTGCGATTTGTGCCGATGCGCGATTGAGCGGGAAATCCTCGCGCAGGACGCCATCCGATCCGTAGCGCCAGTCTGCAAACAGGCCTTCGCCGAGACCGCTCTTGTCCGTCAGCTTGAGAAAACGCGCCGGGATGATCTGGTCGGTGTCGATATTGTCGATGGGTAGCACAACGGCGGTCGACGTGAACGGTTTGATCGGCTGCATCAGTTTCGCTCCAGGGTGTTGCGTGGATCCGCGATTGCGCCGGCAATCGCGCTTGCTGCTGCAGTCAGCGGGCTCGCAAGGAACGTTCGGCCGTTGCGCCCCTGTCGTCCCTCGAAATTGCGGTTGCTCGTACTGACGGCGTACTGGCCGGGCGCAAGCTGGTCGCCATTCATTGCTATGCACATGGAGCAGCCCGCCTCGCGCCATTCGGCGCCCGCGGCGCGAAAGATTTCATCCAGATGTTCTGCTTCCGCCTGTCTCTTCACCGCCTGCGAGCCGGGCACGACCAGCATGCGCACCTGCGGCGCGATGCGTATCCCACGCAGCAGCGCGGCAGCGGCACGCAGATCGCTGATGCGCGAGTTCGTGCAGCTACCGAGAAACACGACATCGATCGGAGTGCCCTGCAACGGCAGTCCGGGCTCGAGCGCCATGTAGCGAAGCGCCTTGTCAAGCGCAGCGCGCTCCTGCGGGTTCCGGACCTGCGCGGGATCTGGAATGAGCGCGCTGATCGGCAGTGACATGCCAGGATTGGTACCGTAGCTGATCATCGGCGCGAGCTCTGATGCGTCAATGCGGATCATTGCATCGTAGCACGCATCGTCGTCGGTGCGAAGGCTCTTCCAGCGACCGAGCGCACGATCCCATTCGCTTCCATTCGGAGCGAACGGCCTGCCTGCAACGTACTCGAACGTCGTGTCATCGGGCGCGATCAGGCCTGCACGCCCGCCCGCCTCGATCGACATGTTGCACACGGTCATCCGCTCTTCCATCGACAACGCGCGAATTGCAGGACCCGTGTATTCGAGAACGTATCCGCTGCCGCCATTCACGCCGAGCTTTGCCACGATCGCGAGGATCAAGTCCTTGGCAGTCACGCCGGAGCAAAACTTTCCATCCACGCGGACTTCGAGAGTTCTGGCGCGGCGCTGCAACAGACACTGCGTCGCCAGCACGTGCGATACCTCCGACGTGCCGATTCCGAATGCGAGTGCGCCAAACGCGCCGTGCGTGCTCGTGTGACTGTCACCACACACAATAGTCATGCCCGGCTGCGTAAGGCCCAGCTCCGGACCGATCACGTGCACAATGCCCTGCCGCGCGTCACCGAGCGCGTACAGCGGAATGTCGCTCTCCCGGCAATTGGACTCGAGCTGCGCGAGCTGTGCGGCGGCATTCGCGTCCGTGACCGGCAATGCACCGTTGGTCCAATGCGTCGTCGGCGTCGAATGGTCCATCGTCGCAAACGATTTGTCTGCGCGTCTCACGCGAAGCCCGCGCGCCCGCAGCTCCGCGAATGCTTGCGGCGACGTCACTTCGTGCAGCAGATGAAGATCGACGTACAGCACCGCCGGTGTGTCCGATGTCTCGGAACGAACGGTGTGTGCGTTCCAGACCTTCTCCAAGAGCGTTTTTCCCGCTTGCACGCTCATACGCCCCACAAGCTTGTGCGCTCGTGCTCACTCGCCTCGAGCTTGCGCGCCGTCTCCGCCTTGTCGAGCGCCTGCAGATAGGCACGCGCAGCGCCATTCACGATGTCCGGTGAAGCACCACGACCCGTGAAAGTTCGGCCATCGATGCGCGCGCGCAGCGAAACTTCGCCTACGGCATCGACGCCCGGCGTCACCGCATGGATTGTCAGATGCTCCAGCTCGACGCGCCGCTCTACCAGCGTGTTAATGGCTGCGAGAGTCGCTGCAATCGGCCCATCACCGGTCGCGCTCGCCTCGCATTCCTGGCCATTCCTCGTGATGCGCACCCGTGCCTGCGCTGGTGCTTCGCCGCACACAACTTCGAGCCCGCGCAACCGATAATGACGCTGAGCCGTCTCGAGAGCGCCATGGTGCAGAATCGAGATGAGGTCTTCGTCCAGAATTTCCTTCTTCTGCGCGGCGAGGAGCTTGAAGAGGTTGTAGGTGCGCTCGAGCTCGACTTCATCGGGCTCAAATCCAAGCTGTGCGAAGCGAAGCGCCAGCGCATTGCGTCCGGAGTGCTTCCCGAGAACCAGATTTGTTTCCCGCACGCCAACCGTCTCGGGCTGCATGATCTCGTACGTCGTGCGTTCCTTGATCATCCCATCCTGGTGAATGCCGGCCTCGTGCGCGAACGCGTTCCTCCCGACGATCGCCTTGTTGGGCTGCGGATACATACCCAGGAGATGCGAGAGCAGGTGGCTGCTCCGGTAGATCTCGCGCGTATTGATCGCCGTCTCATACGGCAGCACATCGTGACGCGTATGCAGCGCCATCACGATTTCTTCGAGCGCAGCATTGCCCGCGCGCTCGCCGATTCCGTTCACCGTGCACTCGACCTGCCGGACGCCCGCCTCGATCGCCGCGAGCGAATTGGCAACGGCCAGCCCCAAATCGTCGTGACAATGCGCACTCCAGATCACGCCGTCATCCAGCGTAACACTCGCGCGCACCAGCTCGAACATCTGCGCGTACTCGCGGGGCTGCATGTAGCCCACCGTATCGGGCAGGTTGATGGTGCGAGCTCCCGCTGCATAGGCGGCAGCCACTACCTCGACCAAAAACGCCGGGTCGGACCGCGTCGCGTCTTCCGCACTGAACTCGACATCATCCACGAATTCGCGCGCGTATTCGACAGATGTCGCTATGCGATCGAGACACTGCGCGCGGCTCATGCGCAGCTTGTGCCGAAGGTGGATGTCGGACGTAGCCAGAAAGACGTGGATGCGGCCCCGCTCGGCAGCCTCGAGCGAGCGCGCCGCATCCTCCACATCCATGCGCGACGCACGGGCGAGCGCCGCGATGACAGGACGGCGAACCGCGCTCGCGATCTGGTGCACCGCGTTGTGGTCCGCCGGCGAGCTGATCGGAAAGCCGGCCTCGATAATGTCGACGCCGATCGCATCGAGCTGGTGCGCAAAACGCAGCTTTTCCGGCGGCGTCATGCTCGCCCCGGGCGATTGCTCCCCATCGCGAAGCGTCGTATCGAATATCAGGACCCGCTGCATACAGCCCTCCTGGACAGTGACAAAAAAAAGCGGGCCTCCTCTTCGAGAGAGAAGGCCCGCGCGTATCCGATTCGGATCTGCCTAATGCATGTACGCGCGCGCGCCTTCCTCGAGGGTCCCGGTAAGGAGTCCAAGAAGTCGAATGACGACGAGCTGCGAACGCATGTTGCGCGACATGTAATCGTTTTCTGACGAAAGAATGTTTGTTCACATACGAGTTGCTACAGTAATAGTCCTGAACCGACCGACGCAAGATTGTTCTTAATCGTCGTCATCGGGAACCACGCCACCGTTGAGAGGGAAGACGGCCGGAATGCCACTGATCCTTGGCGCAGTGGGCAGCACGTGAGCGAACACGAGCACGCAACCGGTCCCCTTGATCCCGAAGAACGTACACGCGCTAACGTCCGTCGCCCCTGCATTGGCAGCCTGCGCCGCCGTGATCTGAACCGCGGCGTACGTTTCGTTGGTTTCCGCAGAAGACGTCGGGTTCGTGGCCTGTACCGCGGGCACGCTCTGAACCCACTTGCCGGTGGCCGCATCGATTACGCCGAGTGAGTTCAAGCCCGTCGTGACATCCGCGCCGGTTACGTAGAACCGGCCATCCCCCTTGTTGTACCAGGTCTCGTTACCGCCGCCGATTTGCGTGACAGCTGTTGTGGCGCCGGTTTTGGCATCCATGAGAAGCGCCTTGCCACATCCCGGGATGATCATCTTCCCAGCCGGTGCAAGCGATGGATCATTGATGCCGAACAGGCCGCCGGGTGTCGTGGTCAGCCCGAGCGCGAAGCAATCGATTGAAAACTTCTTTTCCACGACGAATGGTCTGACCGTGGGATCGATGACGGCCACGTACTGATCGAATACCGTCGTACCGACGAGTCGCCCCGATACAGCCGTCAGAAAGCGATGTTGGTCCGGATCCCAGAGCGGTGCCTCCTGCCCCCTGCGATCAGGAAATGTGATCGTACCGAGGACGGGGTATGGCGCGACTGCAGAAATGAACGTTCCGTATGTATCGATTGCACTGCCAGTGACATCGAGCGGTGATGGAGTCTGAACAAAAATGATCTTGTGCTCGGGATCATACGAGATCTCGTTCGTGCGCTGACAATTATGGATCGTGCCGTTGTCACACGCCGAAATTGCCGTGCTTATCGTTGTCGTGATCGTGAGGCTCGAGAGGTCCACTACCCTCACCCCGCTAATGCCATCGCTCACCCACGCCTTGCCGTCTCCCGTGAACACGATGCTGTTCGGTCCGGAGATCGCCGCGACGCCCGCGCTCCCGACAAAACCAGGAATGCGTCCCACGTATGCGTGCGTCCTTGTGTCGATCACGTCCACGCCCGCATTCGATACATCCGTGAAATACACTCTCTTCGTCGCGTCATCAACCCATGACTTGGTGCTGCTCAACACGGGATTTCCCGGAATCTTGATTGCCGTGAGGAGCGCCAGCGGGCCCGTCGGCGGTGTGGTGACCGGCGCCGAGGTGTCGTCGTTGCAACTGAGGAAAATCGCGGGGATAATGATACTGAGGACTGCAAAGCGACGTGCCATGAGCTTCATACGAACCTCCGGCGTAATTCCGCGGCTTGCCCGGTGCAGAGCGATGCACCTGAGGCTGTGCGCGGGCACAGCCCGGGCGCGTTGTGGGGAGGAAATTGAAGCTGTAGGGGAGGATTGATTACAACGACAAGAATAGGAACTGCGCCCGGGCGATGTCAATTATTTTAAACGAGGCATCGATGCAGCATGAAGGTTATTATCGGTCATGCCACGCATTCGCCTGATCATCGTGTTGATTGCGGTTGCAGCGCTTGGCTTCTTCATACCAGCGCTGCTCCACAGAAGCGCGCCTCGCCCGCATCCTGCTGCGGAGAGAGACGGGAGCATCGACGCCGATGCGACTGCAGACACGTCGCCAGGGGGCATGCCGGCTCCAGTGGTGCCGGCCGGGCTCGCCGGCACTGCCCGGGTCGTCGGCAAAGCGCTCATGAACAAGGTACGGGGCCAACAAAACGAAATGTCGGCATGGGCGAAAGCAGAACATCAGCGGATCGATGAGATGGAAGCGCAGGTGCGGCAGCTCGAGCTGAAGATCAAGGACGAGGACGCGACCGGTGACGACCTGATGAAGCAGCTCGATCACATGCGCGCGGAATCGCTCGCGAGCAGCTCGCAATACGAATCGCTGCAAAATACGTATAACGCACTCGTCGTCGAG